>NZ_JBGONU010000042.1:0-42612 GCF_041439295.1 Vibrio sp. 1F253
GAGAAGCTGCTTAGTAAACAAGCGAATGATGACAACTACCTTGAAAAACGCCGGTGTTTATCACTCGATAATCTTAGTAATAAACAATACCTTCGCCTTTTGTAATCAGAGTACCAGCTTCATTGGTAATTATTTTATCTAAATCAAATAATGAACCAATCGCCGCATTACCCAGGCCAGCTTCAACGAATTTACAAACGGCATCAATTTTTGGTCCCATAGAACCGGCAGGGAATGAAAATTCTGCTAAACCAGCAGGCGTTGCTTGCTTCATTTCTGCTTGGTCTTCTTTACCATAGTTACGGAAAATCGAACCATCGGTTAAGATAATAAATAAGTCGGCATGGATTTTTTCAGCGAGTAGTTCGGCCGTAAGATCTTTGTCAATGACGCACTCTACGCCAGTACTCTTACCCTGTTCAATACTCACGGGAACACCGCCGCCGCCACAAGCGATAACAAGATTTTCTGTATCTAGAAGAGTTTCAATTTGCTGAATTTCAACAATGCTTTTTGGCATAGGAGAAGGCACAACGCGTCGGTAGTACTCGCCATCAGCTTTAAACTGCATTGTGCTTTGAGCCATTAACTCTTTAGCTCGTTGCTCTGTATATACAGGGCCAACAAATTTAGTCGGGTTAGCAAACGCAGGGTCTTTTTTGCATACTTCAGTTTGCGTGACTAGCGTCGCTACGTCTAATTCAGGGTCAATGTTTCTGAGCTCTTGTTGTAACATGTAGCCCACCATGCCACAGGTTTGAGAGCCGAGTACATCCATTGGGTATGGTGTCGTCTCTGGCGAATATTCGCTATAAGCCGCGTTTTGTTCCATCAACAAACCTACTTGTGGGCCATTACCATGAACGATAACAATCTCATGCTCGCGTGCTATCGCAGCAATACTCGCCGCTGATTTGATTATATTTTCACGTTGGTTCTCAGCCGTTAATGCTTGGCCTCTTGCTAAAAGAGCGTTACCGCCTAAAGCTAATACTATGCGCATGATAATGTCTCCGATCATTTAATAATGATTTTATTTATTTTACGTAGGGATTAACCGCTTGTTTCTAATTAAATTCAAGCTTATTAATAGGAGTGACTAGTTTTTTAATTACTCTTAAGTAATTAACATGCCGAGATAGTATGGGAAAATAACTGTTCTAAATGTGATAGCTATCAAATTATCATTTCACTAGAAATGGAGCTGTGGAAACGGGAGTTATTGTAATTCGATTAAATATCCATAAGCTTGGATACAATCCAGTAGTGGACTCTTTTTTTGTATAAATGATTCGTCTTTAGTGAATATTATCTCTGGCTATAAAATGATTAATTTTCAAATTTTGTTTTAAATATGACGTTCAGATCGCATTAAGATCTTTAGAAAAGGCACGAAGCCAAACAGATGAGAGGGTTCATGAGCTCAAAGAGTGGCTTCGATTTAGTTTTCAATCGGCTGCCTTTACTCTAGATGTTATCTGACAGCCAAGTGAAAATTGGAGATAGTTAGCCACTTTCTAAGGCTAAAGCTAAAGCGAAACAACGCGCTTTATTTCTTCCAAAACCTCGGCGTTAGCGATAGCCCCGAGGTTTTCTACACTCTTACCATTGATGACCTGTTTCACTGCCAGCTCCACCAGTTTGCCAGAGCGTGTTTTTGGCACGTCGCTGATCGCAAATATCTGGCTTGGCACGTGTCTTGGTGAACAGGATGATTTGAGTTTACTTCTGATGGCTGTCAGTAACGTTTCATCTAGACTCACATCTTGCTGCAGTTGGACAAACAGCCATATCTGCTCGTTGCGGTCGATGTCTTTACCGACGGCTATCGAATCAACAATGCCTTCAATAGTGTTCACTTGCTGGTAGATCTCAGCGGTACCAATTCGCACGCCACCGGGGTTGAGTGTGGTGTCGCCTCGTCCGTAGAACAGGTAGCCACTATGTTCGCTCTGTGCTACTTCATCTCCGTGATGCCACACATTATCGAACCTATCCCAATAGGTGCTGTGGTAGCGCTCTCCGGTGTCATTCCAAAAGCCTGCGGGGAAGTTGGGTAGGGAGTTTGTACACACCAGTTCGCCACGTTCATGATTAACCTTGTGACCAGACGAATTGAACACCTTGATGTCGACGCCGAGCCCTGCCTGTTGGCACTCACCACGATACACCGGCGAGATAGGGTTGCCTAAAACAAAGCAGCCACAAATATCCGTGCCGCCAGAAATAGACGCCAAATGTAGGTCTTGCTTGATGTGTTTGTAGACGTAATCGAATTGCTCAGGGTAGAGCACTGAACCCGTCGAGCACAGTGTTCTTAAGTGGGGAAGAGAGTGGCTGTCGATCGGTGAGAGTTCCGCTTTCTCAATCGCTTCTAGGTACTTGGCTGAGGTGCCAAATGTCGATACATCAGCTCGCTGCGCTAAATCCCACAGAACGCTAGGTTGCGGATAAACCGGGCTACCATCAAAGATCACCAAACAAGCCCCGCTGGCGAGCGCAGAGACGTGCCAGTTCCACATCATCCAACCACAAGTGGTGTAGTAGAACACGCGATCTCTTGGTTTAATATCGCAGTGAAGTTGATGCTCTTTTAGGTGGTTGATGATGGTGCCGCCAACAGAATGCACAATACATTTTGGCTTGCCGGTGGTGCCAGAAGAGTAGAGTACGAATAATGGTTCATTGAAGCCGATACGCACAAATCGAAGAGCTTTTGTCTGATAGTGATTAATGATGCTGTGCCAGCTTAGAATCGACACATCATGTTCAACTTTTTTCTTCTCTAAATCACGAGTCGGTTTCAAATAGCCGACCTGACACACCTGTTTTAATTCGTTTAAGTGTTTGATGATTTCACGGTTCTTGTCCGTCATATCGAACGTTTTGCCATTGAAGGTGTAGCCATCACAGGTAAACAGCACCTTGGGTTTCACTTGGCCAAATCGCTCAATCACACTCTCGACGCCAAAATCAGGCGAGGTTGACGTCCAAATCGCCCCTAAGCTGGTGGTTGCCAACATCGCGACCACGGTTTGCGGCAGATAAGGAGTATAAGCGGCGACTACATCGCCTTGTTGTACGCCACAATCCACGAGCCATTGTTGAACGCTAGAGACTTCCTCACACAAGGTTTGCCATGTGTAGCTTTGCTGTTCGCCACGTTCGTTCTCAAACCAAATCGCAAGCTCGTTTGGCAACGTTTTTGCTGGATGCAGTAAGTTTTCGGCGTAATTAACTTGAGCATTAGGAAACCACACCGCATCGCGATTCGATTTCGGCTGCTGCCAGCGACTTTCACCTTGAGTTTTGATGTGCTCGCTTTCTGCCTTGTTAATACAGTCTTGCGAACCCACCATTCCACAAAACTGCCACATGTTCTGCCAAAACGACTCCGGTTGCTCTACAGACCATTGATGAAGCTCCGTGTAGTTTTTCAATTTCCGCTCGAATACGCCCTGTTGATCGAGGTTATCCATAAATCGGGTTACGTTAGCGTGTGCGATACGCTGGTCGCTAGGTTGCCAAATTGGCTTATTGCTCTCGTGCATTCCTTTACCTTTAACAAAAAGTTAACGATTTCAGTCTGGTATTTAGGTTTTACAAAGTCAAAAGATCAGCAAAATAAGGGGTTGTCGGAATTGTGTAAATAAAATGTTACACGAATGCCCGTTTCGAAAAATCGTGCAAATTGGCGGATATAAGGAGTAGAGATAGGCTTAAAGTGAGACATTCGAAAGGAGGTGTGTAATGACTCAATATCATTCTAAGCCCGTGAGCCAAGAGGGATGGGTTGAGTGGAGCCTCGAAGAAGACGCCATTTGGCACGACTTAGTGAAAAGGCAACTGGACGTCATTAATGACCGCGCATGCGATGCTTATTTGCACGGTTTGACCCTGCTGGATCTGCCATTAGACAGAGTTCCCCAGCTGCCAGAGATAAACAAAGTGCTAATGGAAACAACAGGTTGGCAGGTTCAGCCTGTGCCCGCATTGATCGATTTCGACCGATTCTTTGATTTGCTCGCTAATAAAAAATTCCCAGTTGCGACATTTCTGAGAACGCGAGATGAGTTCGATTACTTACAAGAACCTGATTTCTTTCATGAAATTTTCGGCCACTGTGCCATGCTCACCAATGCCGATTTCGCGGCTTTCACTGAGCATTATGGAAAACTAGGCCAAGCCGCCACATCTAAACAGCGCGCCTATCTTGCCCGTTTGTATTGGTTTACGGTTGAGTTCGGTTTAGTAAAAGAGGGACAAAAACTGAAAATTTACGGCGGTGGTATTCTCTCGTCTCCGGCGGAAACCATGTATGCATTGGGTGGTGATTTGGCGGTTCGTGAGCGGTTCGATCTGCAAACGGTGTTAAGAACTCCTTATCGCATCGACATCATGCAGCCGAAGTATTACGTGATCGACGAGCTGTCTGAGCTCTTCCAAATCAGTCAGGAAAACCTATTACAGCAAGCTGATCTCGCCATCGACGCGGGGCTACTACCACCACTTTTTGAACCCAAGGAACCAACACATGTTGAATGAACAACAATGCGAAGCCTGCAGTATCGACGCGATTGCCCTAAGTAAAGACGAGCAACAGTCTTTATTGTTGGAGTTGTCTGACTGGCAAATCATCGAGAGAGACAGCATCCCACAGCTTGAGAAGGTGTTTAAGTTTAAGAACTACAAACAAGCGTGGGCATTCAGCAACAAAGTGTCAGAATTGGCGGAAGAAGAGTTTCACCACCCTTCGATCTTACTGGAGTGGGGCAAAGTCACCGTCACTTGGTGGAGCCACTCAATCAAAGGTCTGCACAAAAATGACTTCATCTGCGCCTCACGTTGCGATGTGTTCGCGGTGAGTGAATAGACTTTTGGGTTTCGAGGAGCTGTCTTTCTTATCTCTGTGATGCGATTATCTGATTATTCAGCTCATAATGTGAGTTGAATAATTACCTTAAACAGCTCATAGTATGAGTTGAATAAGTGATACTTTCGCATCATGGGGCGTAATATGTGGATTTGGCAGCAAGATAATTGGCCAAACTTTGTTTGGGATAATCAGAAAATAGGCGTGAGGTTAAGAGAAGTACGGCTTAATCAGGGCATTCTATTGGGCAAGATTGCCTCACAGTCTGCGGATCAATCCCAAACCATGCTCGACACCTTATTAGCGAACATAGTCCATTCCAGTGCGATTGAGGGAGAAAAGCTTAATGCTTTCTCGGTCCGATCTTCTTTAGCCAATAAACTCGGTGTCAGTGAAGATCGACCTTTTCCTACGACAGAACAAACCGATGGCCTGGCTGAAATTATGTTGGATGCGGTGCAGAACCTAACAGAGCCACTAGCGCTTGATCGGATTTTACATTGGCACGATAGACTGTTTCCTCAAGGTTACACCATGTTTAACCCTGTAGTCGGAGGTCAGCTAAGAGGTGACACTCCGATGCAAGTTGTGTCAGGAAGAATTGACCGCCCAACCGTGCACTTTGAAGCACCTAGCCGAGACATTCTTGATGCTGAGTTAGATGTGTTTATCACATGGTTTAATGGTTCACTTTCCGATGAATCACTCGATCCGTTACTGAGAGCAGCGATAACCCACCTTTGGTTTATCACTTTACACCCGTTAGATGATGGTAATGGCCGTATTACTCGATTGTTGACTGACTTGGCGTTAGCACAGGCCGAGCAGCAGTCGGTACGTTTCTATGCGATGTCGGTGGGGATTCTCGCTAACCGCAAGCATTACTACGAGATATTGGAGCGAACCCAGAAAGGGGGACTCGATATTAGCGAATGGTTGATGTGGTTCTTAGATACGTTAGACGAGACGTTTACAGGCGTTTTCGCTGAGGTCGACCAAACTGTATATAAGACCAATTATTGGCGATGTGTTGATCAAACCAAGCTTACGGCAGAGCAAGTAAAAGTGTTGAATAGGATGCTCGATGGTGATTTTTCAGAAGGTATAAATGCTAGTCAATATAAAAAGGTAGCGAAGGTAAGTAGTGCCACTGCAACACGTCATTTGAACGCTTTGATTGAGCATGGCTGCTTAGTCAAATCTGGTTCTGGTGGCAGAAGCACGCGCTATCTGTTGCCGGAGTAGAGCAAATCCATTCAAAAACTAAACCAAGTAGTCAGTTTAAGCGTTTTGGTTCACCAAGAATCTATCAACCATTAAACTTTAAATTTAGGTGAAAGTTTAATGGTTGTATTCTGCGTACAAAAACTCATCTATTCATTTCTAGTGTTTGTTTTTCATTTTTAAAACAGAACCAGAATGAACCTTGATAGTTAAGTTTACTAATAACCAATAGATAATTCGTGTTTCTCATGGTCACAATCATATCCCAGATTGGCTCATCGAGGTCTCTATCCCATCCATTATGCACAATCTTGTTGCGAGTATTTATAACTTTGTTAATTGAGTTTTCTTCGCGTTTATAATAGGAAGTTAGTTGAAGTTCTTCCATAAGATACTTTATTCTGTTTTTTAGTGATTGTTGATTAATAATTCGATCAGAGTTGTTAATGTTACTGGTTAGTTTATCAATATTGATTTGTTGTGTACTTGAACCAAGAGTTAATTTTACTTTAGTAACAAAATCACGCCTTAAGATCTTCCACAACCGTTGAGGTATTATGGTTTCATTTTGAGAGGCTAATCCCTCTAGGGCTGCAACTAATCTAATCAACGACCATTCATCAATAACTGGTGTCATTCGCAGGTTAGCTATTGCTTGATAGATTCCAGAGTTAATGAGTTCTTTCATCGTTAAATTGCTAGTCATACAGTGTAGCAGGAACTCTTTCCATGCTTTTTCGTCTCTTCTCATTGGATTTATCTGATTAGAGAACTTTTCTTTTGATCTAGATTTTATATATTCAAATGCTACTTGCGTATCTTCATTGAAACTATATTTAGATTCCCATTCAACTGTAGTGCTGCGGCAAAATGTCAGCATCGCTCCTAATATTTTGATCTGCTCCCGTCAATTTGATCATTTAGCTCCTGGCAATACGGTTCATCCGAAGAAACCACTCGTGGGAGCACAACTTCAACCCGATCTTTATACATTCTGAAACTGCAACCTTGATTGGACTCCCAAGACAGATTGTTGTGTACAAAATATCGTTCACCGGAATTGGGTAAAACATACATTAGTTTGCTTATCTTATAGGTCGAAGAGCGATAAGATAGTCTTGAAAGAACTCCTTCAACTTCACGAGCCGATGACTTGTTTACATTTAGGCTTAGTTCCAAACTAATATTATCGTCGTCATGGCTAAGTTTTATTGTAGAAACATTTGCGCCACAGATTAAATACTGTGGTGAAGTTAGGTTGACTGTATGGTTGCCACATTTGGTGTCTTGAATCAGTTTTGCAATCAACTGGTTGTCTTTTAAGGAATTCTTGGTGAAGCCTACCGGGTCACCTTGCATAAATTCTTGATACATCATCCCCACTCCGGAGTTAGCTTTTTTACTTAATTAATTCACTTCTTTGGAGATTACTATATTACTTTCAAAGAATTAGACTTGTTTTGTATAAATCGTGATTAAATAGTTGATTTTAAAATCTAATTCAAACTAAGTCCCAAAATCCTTAAAGGCAACAATCCTTTTTAGTTGTGACAGTGACACCTGTTCTATCTGTTTTTCATATTATTGTTTGAAGTTTTAGAATTGCCTCATTCTTTACAGACGTTCCGTTTTTGCCTTTTTACTAAGCACATTTTCCCAAACTTAGCTTGACCTGCATCAGCGACTTGCTTGGTTTCTTGTCTCATAAACCCTTTCTATTGCTCATAGTATTGGTTTTATGAGGCTGCTCTATGATATATTTCTCGGCCAAGCGTATTACAGACGAAGGCTAATAATGTCTATCAACCTTTCACTCCTTCCACCCAGTGAGAAAAATAAAATCGAACTGGATAAGCAAGCATCGTTTCTTGTTTGGAAACTGAAGCAAGCGAAATGTGGCCCTGAAGCCATTGTTGAAGAAGCAATGAAGCTAGGTGATCCAGAAGAAAAGGCTTGGTTTGATCAGTCTGTAGAAAAATACAAACGAGTAATGGGTGTCGCATAAACGCAGACAAACCTTACCCAGCAAAGCTGTTGAATTGAAATGACACAGTAATTTGCTAGAATTTGCACCGTTAATTGAATCAGAGAGAAGATCCCGATGGGAAGAAGTTTTGAAGTGCGCAAGGCCTCAATGGCGAAAACTGCAGGCGCAAAAATTAAAGTTTATTCTAAATACGGTAAAGAGATTTACGTACTGGCTAAGAACGGCAGCTCTGACCCAGACATGAACTTACCTCTTAAGCACCTGATTGCTAAAGCGAAGAAAGACCAAGTACCCGCTCACGTTATCGACAAAGCGATCGATAAAGCGAACGGCGGCGGCGGTGAAGACTTCCAACCAGCTCGTTACGAAGGTTTTGGCCCAGGTGGCACAAGCGTAATCGTTGACTGTCTAACTGACAACGGTAACCGTACTTTCCAAGACGTTCGCCAATGTTTCGTTAAAACTGGCGCGAAAATCGGTGTTGAAGGTACTGTTTCTCACATGTTCGCTCACCAAGCTGTATTCCAGTTTGCAGGCGAAGATGACGAGATCATCCTAGAAACGCTAATGATGGAAGACGTAGACGTGACTGACGTTGAGCTAGAAGACGGTGTTATCACTGTATTCGCTCCAACGACTGAGTTCTTCAAAACGAAGACAGCACTAAACGCTGCGTTCCCAGACCTAACGCTAGACGTTGAGGAAATCACTTTCGTTCCTCAAACAACTACGCCAGTAGCTGAAGAAGATTCTGAGAAATTCCAGAAGTTCTTAGACATGCTTGACGACTGTGATGACGTTCAGCAGGTTTACCACAACGCTGAGCTGTAATATCAATCTATAATTGATAGCTTTGCTCTTGTGAGTAGAATGTAGAATACAAAAAACCGAGCCTAGTGCTCGGTTTTTTTATGGGCATAATTCAGACGTTTATCCGTGAGCATGACTCTTTGATCGCAGCCCCTTGATCGCAGCCCCTTGATGGCAGCTTCTAGATCATAGCTCCTAGAGCATAAGCCCTTGATCATCGTTCCGTGACCTCCGGTATGCAAAGCGCTCTCGGGCGACAAATCCATGCTGAGAGTTTTCTGATCAAAGGAAGCACGGTGAGGTTGAGCGTGATAGCACACGGCCAAGCAATGAAAAAGCTTTGCAGCCAGATTGGCGGCCACTCGGGGCTGAATCCCATTTTGTAGCCAGAAATTAACCCAGACATGATAGTCGCCATGGTCAGGGAGGATAAAATCGCGGTTACCCAAAATTGCTTGTTGTTCATACTGTGTTCTCCCGTGATTTTCTGTTGTTGATGAGATAAGGTTACATCTATCCATTAATGAGAAAAATAGGCACATATAGAAGTATGAATTCCATATTTGGAAACATTGATGATCTGTTCTTATTCTGTGCAGTGGTTGAAGAGGGCTCTTTGCTATCGGCTTCTAAACGGCTGCAACTCCCAGTGTCGACTATGTCGCGTCGGTTAACCGCATTGGAAGATCGCCTGAATATCCGACTTTTAGAAAAGAAAGGTCGTGAGCTGGTGGCCACCAAAGACGGCGAGGCGGCCTTTTCTGCACTGAGCAGCGGCATGGAGTCGATTCATCAGGGCTTTAATAGCTTGCTAGAAGAGCGTGACGCTATTCAAGGCAAGATAAAGCTCGCCGTACCTCACAACTTCTATAGTGGCTTTTTAAGGTCGATGGTAGAGCAATTCCTCACTCAATATCCGAACGTTCAGCTCGATCTTACCTTGAGCCAGCAACAGTTTATCCCGCAGACCGACCGTGACTTACTGATCACGTTTAAGATCTCAGAGATGGAAGGCATGATTGCTCGTCCACTTTTCAAAGCCAAACACGGATTTTTCGCGAGCCAAGAATACTTAGATTCGCGTGAGACGATTGAAAAGCCGGACGACCTAGAGCTTCAAGACTGGATCAACGTTGATGATGTGTTTGATATGCCGCTCTACAAATCCGACCGCTTAGAGCAGATGATCACGATTAAACCCAAGTTCATCGTCAACGATATTCATGCGGTGGCGGCCGCAGCGCAAAAAGGTTTGGGGCTTGCTTCATTGCCTTTTCGTCATGTATCCCCTGAGATGAATTTGATTCAAGTGCTCCCTGAGTATCATCGGGGTGATCGCCAAGCGTATTTAGTGTACAAAGAAAGAAAATATCAGCCAAAGGCTTTGACCCTGCTTATTGATGCGTTGATTGAGAGTGTTCGATCTTTTCATAGCGATGACTTGGTCAAATAAAAGGAGAAAGAAATGAAAGTAAGTTTTATCGGGCTAGGCGTTATGGGCTTCCCAATGGCAGGCCACCTAGTCAAAGCCGGTTTTGAAGTAACGGTGTTTAACCGCACTCACAACAAAGCATTAGACTGGGCTGATAAACACCAAGGTAAAACGGCAGAATCTGTGGCTGAGTGTGTCGCAGAAGCTGACGTGGTATTGGTTTGTGTAGGTAATGATGACGACGTACGTAGTATGACAACTAGCGAAACAGGCGCATTGGCAGCAATGAAGCCAAACGCGATTCTTGTCGACCACACTACAACGTCTGCTGTGCTGTCTGAAGAGCTTGAAGTGGCAGCGAAGCAAGCTGGTGTTCGCTTTATGGACGCGCCAGTGTCTGGTGGCCAAGCGGGCGCAGAAAACGGCGTGCTAACCATCATGTGTGGCGGCGAACAAGCGCTTTTCAACGACCTTCAACCTGTGTTCGAAGCTTACGGTAAGTCGTCAGTTCTGATGGGTAAAGTCGGCCAAGGCCAACGCGCAAAAATGGTTAATCAGATCTGCATCGCGGGTGTATTGAACGGTTTATCTGAAGGCTTGGTACTTGCTGAAAAATCAGGTTTGGATATCCCAACTCTGGTTGATTGCCTTAAAAACGGCGCAGCAGGTTCATGGCAGATGGAAAACCGCGCGACCACAATGGCGCAAGACAAGTTCGATTTCGGCTTCGCCATTGATTGGATGATCAAAGACTTAGGTTTCTGCTTAGATGAAGCTGAGCGCCAAGGCATCCAACTTCCACTGACCGAAAAAACCAACAACGCTTACAAGACACTGTCTGCCCAAGGACAAGGCCGCATGGATACCTCGGTATTGATGAAAGCCGTAGTTGAAGAGACTAAGAAGTAGAAGAGACGAAAAAGTAGAAGAAACTAAGAAATAGAAGAATTTGAATAGTAGACGAGATTAAGTAGAGAGACTAAAAGTCGTCGAAGCTTCGTTCTGTTTTGACAAAATAGCCGCTAACTAGCGGCTATTTTTTATTTTTAATCAAAAAGAAAAATAACATATTTTTCAACAATGTAAGTGGTTGTAAGCTTGTTTTGGTTGAAAGTCCATCAGCACCGTTCGTGTGCTGCGAGATCTGTATCAATTTCACTTCACTCTATGCTGTGAATTGTTTAATTGATCAAGTTATGTTGCTATTCCATTACAAAATAGTTGAGAAATAATCACTGCCTGAACTGGTCTTTTTAGGTGGTTGGCTTATAAGTCAATGATAAAATAATAAAAAAACGTGATATGATAGTCATTATTAGTAAATTCCCATGCATTATTTTTCAGGATTATATGAAATCAATATCAACAAAGCTTCTTCTAGTTCCACTGCTCTTTTCTATCTTTTTAGTTGTAAGCAACTTAAAAAGCGAAGCTACCTCAAATGAGGTTATGGACAGTTTTCACTCTGTGTACGAGGACCGAGTCATTCCGTTATCTGATTTGAAAAGAATTTCGGATTTGTATGCGGTAAGCGTGATTGATGCGGCGAATAAATACCATGTGGGAATGATAGAGCAGGCGGCTTTTTATTCTGGTGTTTCTGTTGCGATGAAAGAGGCTCATGAGCTATTCCTTCATTATCTGGCAACGCAGCTAACAAGAGAAGAAGAGGGGTTGGCAAAAGAGCTTCAACTTAAAATAGATAAGGTAGAGCGAGAAGTACCATTAATTCTTGATAAACATAGAAATATGATGATTGATGATTCTGAGATGATCACTCAGCTTTATCTCCTTGTCGATGATATGGGAGGTGTTCTTGGTGAATTGATCTCATTGCAATTGGACGTCGCTAAGGAAGAATTAGCCCATTCTGATTCAGTTTTAGAATCCAACTCTTCTTTCTCATGGTGGTTGGTTCTTTTTTCTTCTATCGTTGCTTCTGGTTCATCTTATTTCCTAGTGAAAAGAGAATTGAGAAATTTACCATTGATCGTAAATTGGATTAAAGCCCTTGAGAATGGACGTTTATCGGACGTTAAGTTGAAAGAGGGTGGAAATGAGCTCGACACTATTTCAGATTCTTTGTCTCAACTGTCTGCAAAATTGAATGATATCCTGTCACAGGCAGGTGTAAGCATGAATTCAATTAACCAAAAGCAAGAAGAGTCTTTAGCTCTGATAGAGAGATCCCAGAGTAACTCTTTGAATGAATTATCATCGGTAGAGCAAATCGCTACGGCCGCGACTGAGTTATCTTCAACAGCAAGAGATGTTGCAGACAACGCACAAAGAGCTGAGCAGTCAGCGATGGAAGCGAATGACATTATTCAGCTAAGCCATGGAACATTGAAAAACTCAACTGACACGACAGAAGAAATTTCTGAATCAATATCAGAAACTCAAACGGTCGTGAATTTACTTAGAGAGCACTCAGAGCGTATCAGCAGTGTTGTTGAGGTAATTAAGAACATCTCTGAGCAAACCAACTTGTTAGCGCTTAATGCCGCGATTGAAGCGGCTAGAGCCGGTGAGCAAGGAAGAGGGTTTGCTGTTGTTGCTGATGAAGTAAGAGCTTTGGCTGGGAAAACTCAGCAGTCCACTATCGATATCCAAGAGATCATTGCGCAGTTACAAGACCAATCTAAGCAAGCGGATGAATCTATGGTGAAAAACGTTGAACTGATGCGCCTAACAAAGTCTACGACTGATGAGCTTGCTCAATCTTTTCATTCGATATCAGAAAAGGTTTTAAGTATTTCAGAAGTGAATGCCATCGTTGCTACGGCATCAGAAGAGCAAAGTGCCGTTACGACAGATATATCGACACAACTTGAAAATATGAACGTACTGGTTCAACAAAATATTGAAGGCATTGATCAATCAGCTCAAGCAAACCAAAGCGTTGTTGAAGTAACGAAAGAACTCAATTCAGAACTAAGCTTTTTTAAGTTAGACAAATAACCAGTCGATGCTAGTGTGCTTTTTCTTTAGAAATTAAGCCCCCTTGATTTAGATGTAATAATTGAGACCATGACAAGATAGCCGCCATTGAGCGGCTATTTTTTTGTCTGGTATATGTGCTATCGAACACATTTCGCGACTGATCCACATCGATGTACGGGCAAAGCGGCGCCTGTAATCTAGTTAGACTACGTGAGATTAATGCTGCGGAACGCGCTTCAAAGACTCTAACTTTTCAACTAAAAAATCAATAAACAAGCGTACATGAGGTCTTGGATATTGAGTATTCTTATATATTGCGAATATTTCGCCACTCCCTTGCTCACTGTGCATTGAGGTCCATTGAGGGAGTAACTCCCTTAACTGTCCATTTTCTAAGTACGGTTTTAGCATCCAGTCAGACAGTAAAAGAACGCCAACTCCGCTAAGCGCAGCATGTAAAAGAGGTGAGCCGCCTTTTGATATCAAATTGCCTGTCACTAACACTTTTTTGTTAACTGCATTTTTCTTAAAGTACCAATAGTTTTTTTGCCGTTCATGGCTTATCAGCAAACAGTTGTGATCTTGCAACTCTTCGGGTTTATCGATAGTTCCGTACTTTTCAATATACGACGGGGCTGCGACCAATGATGCGTTATTGGTCAGTAGATTACGAGCCTTGAGTCGACTGTCTTGTGGTGTACCAATACGGATAGCGACATCAATATTTTCACTATTTAAATCGACCACGTTGTTATCCAGCTCTAACTCAACTTGTATCTTAGGGTATCGCTCAAGGAACTCTGGAATTAATGGAGTAAGACACAAATTACCAAAGCTTTCAAAAACCGAAACTCGCAGTAACCCTTCTGGAATGCCTTGATTTCCTTGCATTTCTTCTAACAGGCTATTGCTATCTTGTAAGATTTTGGCTGATTTTTGGTAAAAATATTGACCTTCTTCAGTCAGTATTAACTGTCGTGTACTGCGTTTAAAAAGCGAAGATTTAATCTTACTTTCGAGGTTATCTATATTTCTTGCGACCGAAGATGGAGCCATATTGAGAGCCTGAGCTGCCTTAGAAAAACTTCCAGATTCCACGACTTGGTCAAATATTTTGATTAGATCTAACACATGCTCACCTTTGCGTTTTGTGCATAACTGATTCATATAATATGTGTATTCTGCTTATATTTCGAATTGTGCACAATAACGTTGTCGCATTGATAGCGATATTCATCAATCAAATTAGGGTGCCCAAATGTTAAAACGTATCGATCTCGCGCAAGTTCAACCTGACGCTTTAAATGCAATGCTATCTATCGAAGGTTATTTATCTGACGTGGAGTTATCTAGTGAGCTAAAAGAGATGATCAAAATCAGAGCATCCATTATCAACAAATGTGCTTACTGTATTCAAATGCACACAGATGAAGCGTTGAAGATCGATATCTCTCAGCAAAAGCTGTTTGCTCTCGCAGCATGGCAAGAGTCGCCACTCTTCAATGACACTGAGCGCGCAATTTTGACTCTAACGGATGAAATGACGCTGATTTCGAATTCGGGTGTTTCGGATGCGACTTATCAGCAATGTCTAAGCTTATTAGGAGATGAATTACTCGCACAGTCTATGATGCAAGTAATCATGATTAATGCTTGGAATCGCTTTGCACTTGCCACAAAAATGACTCACGGATAAAAATTAAAATCAGAACAAGTCCATGTAACTGAAGATCAAAAAAGGTTACAGGCTCTTGTGAGCTTGTAGCCTTCTAAATTAATTAGTTCTAGTGCTTTTTGTATATTAGAAATCAAAAGAAAGGCTGAAATCCCAGTAATTCCAATCTGAATTATTTAAATCAAAATGATGCGATAGATACGGTTTTACACCCCATAGATTGAGTGTGAAACCAAGGTTAATGTAGCTATCGGCCTGACTCTGTGTTTCACGATAATCATAGTCAATGTTTTTGAATGATAACTTATTGTAGTGCTGTTTATCATGGCCATATGAAGTTGATAAATTTAGCCAGTTATTAACTTCGTAGCTCGCACCAACTAACTTGTTCAAATAGATACGCTCGTGCCTGATTCGCGTATCCCAATTTGAACTTGAGAGATCTTGTCGATCGATGTATTGAGCGTCAAAGTTTGAGAAGAAAACGGTGTTTTGGTATTTGAAAGCTGAAAATATACCCGTGGTGTACACTCCCGTTTTATCTGTATTTCCACCAATGGAAGCTGATACCTCATTGTAGACTTCATCAAATAAGAAGAACGAATACCCGAGTCCTATATCACCAAATTGGTCGGAGTCGACGGAACCAAATAAACGCCATTCATCATTGATATTGTGGGATGCATTAAGTGTAAAGACGTATTGGTTTGAATAGTCGCCTAAGAAGTTACTTTGGCTCATGGTGACGTCGAATGTTTGATTTACAAATTCGACATAGTCAAACGTGTCATCGGTATTTGATGCTATGTGGGTAGCAGTATAGGGTTCGGCACTGTAGGCGATGTTACTCGCGACTAAAATAGAAAGTGGAATAGTGAAAAAAATTACGTTGCGAAAGGCTTGTATAAGCAAAACAAATGTCTCGGTAAATGATGTCCCTATTATGGATAGAAGTAAGCCCTGTATCGGTCAGGGCTTACTGTTCATTTAAATTAGCCGCGAGCGTTCATTACGCGGTTTTTAAGTTGTTGAATGTTTTTCTTAAAGTTAGGGTTTGAACCAATGTGGCTCTTGATGTTGTCGACGGTTTGTTGAGCTACATCATTCAAGTAAATACCATCAATTCGACCTGACTCTCTGTCGACTGTAATGTGAATTTCACCGCCTTTAGTTGATTCGATGTAACCACCATCTGTACTGATGTCACCAGTGATGTGATTGACTAGCTTTCCGTTTTCGTCGTAAACCTTCACACCATCGTTATGGTGACGCTCATCAATGACGTAACCATCGATTGCATCGTGTGTTGTAATCATCCAAACGTTGTCACCTACTTTAGCTAACTGACGGCCATTGTCAGCGTCTGGCGTTGCTTCAATTGGGTTTGCTGGGTCGATTTGAATCGGGTGACCTAGTGTTGGTTTCCATTCCTTCACAAGGTTGTGGTCGCTGTCGCGAACGTAAACAGTACCGTTTTCAATGCTTAAGTAGCCATCGACTTCACCGTGAGTCGATACTTGCCACATGTTGTCTGCAATTTGGTCAACTTGACGGCCATTGTCAGCGTCTGGCGTTGCTTCAATTGGGTTTGCTGGGTCGATTTGAATCGGGTGATCTAGTGTTGGTTTCCATTCCGTCACAAGGTTGTGGTCGCTGTCGCGAACGTAAACCGTGCCGTTTTCAATGCTTAGGTAGCCATCGACTTCACCGTGAGTCGATACTTGCCACATATTGTCTGCAATTTGGTCAACTTGACGGCCATTGTCAGCGTCTGGCGTTGCTTCAATTGGGTTTGCTGGGTCGATTTGAATCGGGTGATCTAGTGTTGGTTTCCATTCCGTCACAAGGTTGTGGTCGCTGTCGCGAACGTAAACAGTACCGTTTTCAATGCTTAGGTAGCCATCGACTTCACCGTGAGTCGATACTTGCCACATGTTGTCTGCAATTTGGTCAACTTGACGGCCATTGTCAGCATCTGGTGTTGCTTCAATTGGGTTTACTGGTGTGTTTTCTACTGGGTTAACAGCGTCAATATTAGGTAAGTTACCAGGTAAGTCAGAACCGTTCGAGCCCGATGTGTTGCTTGAAGAACCACTGAATAACCCTGCAACTAATGCCGCAGAGGTCGCGCCAACCATTGCCCAACCGCCTTCACTGTCTTTCTGATATAAGTTGCCATCGACAACAGCGACAGAGCTTTCTTGTGCTTCAAGCTGGGCTAGAACCGATGCGTCAATTGCTGAAATTTGATTTTCGATCAAAGCATTAGTTTGCTTATTTGCTTCAACAACATTTACTTGTTGTGCCAATGTTCCGAATGAAATCATTGAAAGAATAGTTGTGGCTAGTATGGTTTTTTTCATTAATTAGCTTCTCAAAGAGTTTGAACGTTAGTTACGCGTCTATGCGGTTAAGTTGGCGTTCTTGCCGTTGATGAAGAGAATAATGGGTGCCGGATTTTTGTGCTAATGGCCAAAAGGAACATCGCTATTAACCAATGGTTAATAGCGATGTTTTGATTGCAAGGTGGTTCGCAAAGGCATCTTTCCTCAAGAGGTTGCTTACACAGATACCGTAAATAGGTTATTTATCCCAATCTTCGAGAAGCTGGGTAATGATACTTAGCAGCCATTGTTGCGTTGGGTCATTTTTATCTTTTATTGGGTAATAGACCAGTATGTCTTTTACTAAGTTCTGCTCTGTATCTATAGGGCTCAAGGCTTTAAGGTTTGGGTATCGTTCGATATGAATATACCCTGTTGAAGGGAATAAAATGTTGGTTTCAGAAATGGTTTCCAAGATCGCAGATGGGAGCTCCGAACGGAAAACGATGTTCGGTTGAAGTGTTATGTCAACCTCTCGAATAATCTTTTCAGCAAAGGATTCTTTTAAGTTCCAATCGGCAGCGATAAGCGTCGCAATTGGGTAATTTTGAACATCGGAAAACTCAATGCGATCTTGTATGGGGTGATCTTTCCTCACATAGACTCGAAACTGGTCTTTGGTTATCAACTGGCACGCAATATCTTTCCTAGATAATGGAAGGTCGTAATTGATGCCGAGTTTACTTGTGCCTATAGAAATATCTTCTAGAGAACTCTTTGACCAGTTAACTAAATGAAGCTCAACGTTAGGAGCTTGTTGATGAATTTCAGTAAAGAGATCTTTCCCTATTGCGTGTAATAGAAATGGAGAGATCGCAATTGTGAGTTTTCCATTAAGATCACTCGGTGCAAATTCTTGAAGTGACTTGATGTTATTATTCAAAGTGTCGAAGGTTGGGGCGATCTTTTGTGCCAGGTTGTCAGAGAATGGTGTCGGGCTTAACCCTCTAGGTACTTTTAAAAATAATTGGTCATCAAAATGATGACGTAGTCGATTGAGTGACTTACTTAGTGCTGGGGCCGATACATGAAGGCGTGTTGATGCTTTTTGAAGGTTTTTTTCTTGGTAAATAACTAGGAAAGTGCGTAACAGGTTCAAATCCAAATTATTGTAAAAGTCTTTGGCCATCCTTGCCCCTTAATATTTGTATAAAACGAAATGGCAATTGAACATAACGAGGGCGTGTTGTGAGTATTATCTGTTAAACGCGTTATTGTCAATTAAGTAGTTAAGATAGCTGAAAATCAGTTTGATTAATAATTTAATCGAGCTAAATTCGTTATGCACTTCGCTTAAAATCGCCCGCAGCATTTTTTAAGTTAATTGAAAATGCGAGATACTGCCCTTTTCATTTTTCTCTGCCCACTCACACCGCCTCTCAACCATTCACTCCTCGTAATTACCATTCGTCGCATTGATAAAACGGCATGACAAATTCTCGTTAACTTTTCAACGTCAACATTTGAAAGGGAATAGAAATCATGACTACTTCACACTCATTTAATTCAGGCTCTACCACTTCTCTGCTTAAGCGTTCATTACTGATTGCACTTGTTTCATTCGCACCCACTTTGGCGCAGGCTAACCCAAGTTCAGACGTTCTTGATATCTACAACCAAGCCGCGCAAGGCAATGAAGACTTGGTTGAAGTAGCGTATGAACGCTTGAATGACACGTTACAACAAGATGGTGCTACGCCACTGACTTTGGTTTATCTAGGCAGCACAGAAACCCTGATGGGGCGTGATGCGTTCTTACCTTGGAACAAGATGAATTATGTCGAAAAGGGCTTATCAACCATTGATAAATCACTGGTGCTGCTTAAAGACGAAGACCAACCGATTCATGAGCAACCTCGTGTTCAAGGGCTGCCAGATTCTTACCTAACTCGCGCAATGGCCGCCGTTACTTACACCTCTCTGCCAGACATGTTTAACCATTTCGATCGTGGTTATGACTTGTTCCTCTCGTTACTTGCGGAAGATGATTTCCAACAACAACACTTCGCTGCGACCTCGTGGATTTACCGTTACGCCATTACCGCTTCGATTCGTGCTGAAGACTTCAAGCAAGCACAGGTGTGGCTAGAACAAATGGAAACTGCTGATGCTGGCAACATCGAAACTATGACGGCGAAGGCCCTAATAGCGAAAGCCAAGTAACAGTTGCCAAAGCCAAATAACAGCTGTGAAAGCTCAATTGCGGCTTGCGATAGCTTGATAATGGATTGGTAATAAGAGGACAACGAAATGATTGAATTTAAAGATATCGGCAAAGCATATGTCACGGGCGGTCAACGTGTTGATGCACTAAACGGGGTCGACGGGCACATCCAGCGCGGTGAAATGGTGGCGCTGTGTGGGCCATCAGGTTCTGGCAAAAGCACACTTTTGAATATTGTTGGATTGTTGGATATGGATTACCGAGGCGAGATCAATATTGATGGAAAAGCGTATCCGACAGAGCAAATAGCCGCTGCACGTTTTCGTCGTCAGTCGTTGGGGTTTGTGTTTCAACGCTTCAATCTGGTTCCTGTGATGACCGCGCTCGAAAACGTCGCTTACCCATTGATGTTGAACCAATGCTCGAAACAAGAACAACAGACCAGAGCGCAAAAGATGTTAGAGCGTGTTGGGCTAGGAGATTACGTTCATCACCGTCCAGACAACCTTTCAGGCGGTCAGCAGCAACGTGTTGCGATAGCCAGAGCGTTGATTCACAACCCAAGCTTGGTGATTGCCGATGAGCCGACTGCGAGCCTAGACAGTCACACTGCGAACCTTGTGATCGACATTATGAAAGAGCTCGGCCACGAAATGGGCACGACTTTTATCGTCGCAACGCACGACCCAAGAATGGCGCAGCGCTGCGATCGAGTAATTGAACTTATCGACGGACAACTAGCTCCACAAGCTGTAACTACGGAGGCGATCTCATGGGCAAGTTAACACAAAGCATGAGCACGTTTTTACTTCCAACTTCGGTGCGTTTGGCGTGGCTTAATTTATTAAGAAATGGTCGCCGCAGTCTGCTTTCGGTATTGATTATCGCCATTGCGGTATTTGCGCTGACGTCGGCAGGAGGTTACGGGCTTTACACCTACGAATCTTTGAGAGAATCGACCGCTCGAGATACTGGTCATCTTACTTTGAGCACACCGGTTATTTTGAGCAAGATGAAGACATGCCGCTGAGCAATGGTCTCGATAATGTTCAAGCGCTCACCAAGAGCATTATTGGTGACAGTGATGTGCGTGGTGTGCAGCCGCGAGTCTACTTCAGCGGTTTGGTGTCTAACGGCAGCAAATCGACCATCTTTATGGGAACGGGCGTTAATGAGCGTGAGTTCGACATGAAAGGACCATTCCTTGATGTACGCAGCGGGCAAACCCTGTCGGATGTGAGATCTCCAAGATACGACAGCCAAGAGCCACAAGTGATGCTGGGAACTGACCTTGCTCGTAACCTCAAAGTTGCGGTTGGTGATTGGGTGACACTGCTCGCGACCACCAGTGACGGTGCTTTGAACGCTTTTGATTTTAAGGTGCAGGGTATTTATTCGACAGGGGTTCCTGAGTTGGATAAGCGTCAGCTTTACGTACACATCACCACAGCCCAAGAGCTTTTGGCCTCAGACAAAGTCAGCACCTTGTCGGTGTTCCTATTTGAAACAAGCAAGACTTCGACCGTTCAACAACGCGTTCAAGCGACTTTAGATCGAAATAGCGCTAGCCAAAACGATCAAGGCACAGAGATCGAGATCACTCCGTGGCAAGATCGCGCGTTTTTCTACACCAAGGTTAAAGATCTTTACGACCGGATCTTCGGCATCATGGGTGCTGTTATGGCATTGGTGGTGTTCGTGTCTTTGTTTAACACTATGACCATGTCGGTGACAGAACGTACTCGTGAAATCGGCACCTTGTCGGCACTCGGGAGTTACCCCTCTGAAATCGTCACAGGCTTCTTAAAAGAGGCGGGATTGCTGGCTGTGATTGGCAGCGCGATAGGCGCATTAGTGAGTGGCTTAGTGTCGGTGTTATTGCTGGTGGTTGATATCCAAATGCCACCACCTCCGGGTCGAACCGAAGGCTACCCACTCAACATTTACTTCTCATTAGAATTGGTTGGTTACGCTACTTTAGGTGTGCTGACGATATGTTCGCTGGCAGCTTATTTCTCTGCTCGCAAAGGCGTGAATAAGCCAATCACGGAGGCGCTGGTTTATGTATAAATTTACTCGTTTACTCACTGTTTTAGGTTCTGTATTGGTTCTGGTTTTAGTATCGACACCAAGCTGGGCGGTTGATTCACAACAAGTCACTGAGATGATTGCCAAGGCAGACAGCTATCGTTTGAACAGCGCACAAGCCTCTAAGGTAGTGTCTTTGGTGGCGCTGTATCAAGACGAGCAACTGGACAAAACCCGTGAATACAACGTCTACACAAGGCCAAACCGAGAGTCATTAGTGGTCTTTAAATCAGCCGTTGAGGCTGGTCAAAAGATGCTGATGATAGAAGATAATTATTGGCTACTGATGCCGAAATCTCGTCGCCCAATTCGTATCACACCGATGCAAAAATTGTTGGGTGAAGCCTCGGTGGGCGATATCTCGACACTCACTTGGAGCGAAGACTACCAAGGTGAGTGGGTTGCCGAGCAACAAGTTGAGATGCCGACTGGCGAGACGCTCGATACTCATCATCTAAAGCTAACGGCGAAAACCAAGGGTGCGAGTTACCAGTCGATTGATCTGTGGTTAACGGCAGACCGAGCGTTTCCAGTTAAAGCGGATCTTTATCTGCGTTCAGGAAAGTTGGCGAAACAAGCTTGGTTTACCGAAGGCGTGCGTGATGGATTACCAACAGTGGTATCGATGACCTTGCTCGATAAGATTCAGCCAAGCAAGAAAACCGTGATTGAGTATAGCGAAGTGATTGAGCAAAGCTTGGAAGACAAGTATTACAACCCTGCCTACCTATCGCGTAACAGCGTGTCTGGGCTGTAGGTGAGCGTCATGAAAGCTTCCAATCGCCTATTCCACATCAAGTCTTCAATCGCTACTTTACTTGCCTTGTCTTGTGTGAGTCACCCGATTCAAGCGGATGACCTGAGTTTGGCGTGGGACTGGCAACTCAGTGCAGAAGCCGTTGAATCGAGAGAGTCGCCATTCAGCCCTTTAGCGTCTGATAATCGTCAGTCATTCAATGGCTTGCTGGATCTAGAGGTTGGATATGGCAATTGGCTTGGTCTGTTCGCAGTGAAAGCCAATGATATTCTAAGCAATAACCCTCAAGAACAAGACGCGAGCTTTGAGTCTGAATTCATTGTGCGTGAGTTGTTTTGGCAAGGTGGTGTTGAGCTGTCGAATTCATTAATCGGTGACCACTATCTTGATATTACGCTTGGTAAGGTTCGTTTGGATTGGGGCGTGGGTTATGGCTATCGACCGTTAGACATCATCAAGCCGTATCGACAAAACCCAGTGGGTATTGTCGCAGAAGAGGGCGCGGGTGTGGCCTCGGCGTCACTGTTCGATATGACGGGAGAATGGACACTGCTTTACAGCGATTCGTCATGGACTTCTCAAGACGTAAATGAATTCGAAAAGCAGAACCAACAACAAGGCTTTGGGCTGCGTCGTTATAACCTGGTGGGCGATCACGAATATCAATGGGTCGCTTATTATGACGATGTACGTCACGGCTTGCTTGGGGCGAGTTTAGTGTCGGTGTTGAACCTCGCTTGGGAGTTTCATGGCTCGGTGGTCTATCAACGACAAAGCCTTGGCTACGGTCAGCCTAACTCACTGCTTAAACCGGTTTATCTTGAAGAGCAGGGCGAGGCTTATCAAGCGTTAGTAGGATTAACATGGGCCAATGACACTGGCCACAATGTGGTGTTGGAATACTGGTTTGATAGCCGAGCGTGGAGTGATTCTGAGTGGCAAAGTGCCATAGAAAGTGCCGAGTCTTTGTCGGTTAATCCGATGACAGCATCACTGGCTGGTTCTTACGCTCAAGGTTATCAACACGCCAATTTGGTTCAACACAGCATCATGTTTCACTGGTCTTTGGATTCGACACATGGCTGGCTCGAAGATATCACGCCGACATTCGACGTCATGTTGTCTCCTCAAGACGGCGGCTTTATTGCTACCCAGTGGCTCAACTATCAGGCGTTAGATAATGGCCATTCATCGTTGGATTTGGAACTTGCTGCACGCTTTCTAGGCGGTAAAAGTGATTCTGCTTACGCCAACTTACCCGATAGTCATATGATTCTTTTAAATATCAAAGGACGATTTTAATGAACACTTCTTCAAACAGTCAGTTTTCATGGATTAAAAGCTTCACGCTGACCACTCTGTTTTGTTTCGTCATTGCTATCACCACTCAAACGATTTGGGGCGGAGACCTTGTGGTTAACCTCGCGATCAGTTTTGGTTTTGGTTACAGCGCAGTGGGTTCTTCTTTCATCCTAGTGAAGTTGTTCAAGAGGACATCACGAACGCTTGAAGTGGGTATCTCAATGGTGTTCGCGATGACCTTTGGTACCTTGAACGCGCACTATTGGTTGAACGGATATTTTGGAGCCAATATCTCTGACCTTAAATCCGTAGTCTTGCTCGGTGTGATCTTCTGTTCGGTTTGTTATTACTACTTCTATACCCGAGAGCAACAACTACGCGCTGATAACGAATTGGAAGTGGCCAAGCGTCGTCAGGCCGATCAAGAGAAGGTTGTGGTGCTGAGTCAGCTTAAGCAACTGCAAAGCCAAATTGAACCGCACTTCTTGTTCAACACACTTGCGACCATCAATGTGTTGATTGAGAGTGATAGCGCTAAAGCTAAACTGATGCTCGAAAAGTTGACTGACTTGCTGCGTGTGACTTTGAAAAACAGCCGCACCGAGCAATCGACCATCGCACAAGAGGTCGACTTGTTAGACGCTTATCTTAATATCCAAAAGATACGCTTGGGGGAGCGCTTAACGTTCTCGATTGAAACACACGAGATTAGTGAATTGCAGGTGATTCCACCGTTCTTGATTCAACCCTTGGTCGAGAATGCACTCACACACGGTATTGAACCCAAAGCCGCTGGTGGCCAAGTGAATATTCGTATTACTCAACAATCCCAGCAGCTAAAAATTGAAGTGGCTGATAATGGCGCTGGGTTGAAAACGCCCTCTGCGAATACGGGGCATGGTGTTGGGTTAAGCAATATTCGTCAAAGAATTGAAACCCTTTATGGCGATAAGGCGAGCCTAACGATTACTGAACAAGCTGAGGGAGGGGTAGTCTCTACGATCTTGTTACCACTGACTGACGCAGCCGCTTAGAATTACAGACCAGAAAGCACAGAACAGTGACGAAAAATAGACGATTTACAGTGTGAATTTAAAGGACTAACCATGAACAACCCAGCAATACAGCCGAGCGTAACGGCGATTATCGCAGACGATGAAGCACTGTTAAGGCACCATCTCGACAAGAGTTTGGCTGAGGTTTGGCCGGAGTTAGAGATCGTCGGTAAGGCACAAAACGGTTTGGAGGCGATGCAGAGTATTCAGCAGCTTAAGCCCGACGTGGCTTTTCTCGATATTCGTATGCCTGAGCTGGATGGAATATCACTAGCGAAACAACTCAACAAGCTAGATTCGCCGCCATTGATTGTGTTCATTACGGCTTATGACGAATACGCAGTTAAAGCCTTTGAATACAATGCTATGGATTACCTGCTGAAGCCAATCAACGAAGAGCGTCTACTCGCTACCTGTCAGAAGGTTCAAGTACGTCTGTCGAGCAATCAAACACAATCAGGTATTACGCCAGAACAGCCCGATATCACGGCGTTAATGGCTCAACTTCAACAGTTATCACAATCGACGTCACAGCAAACGCAGCCTCCTTATCTATCGCAGCCCCTTTACCAACAGCAGAAGAAACATCTAACGTGGCTCAAAGCCAGTGTTGGGGAAGACATCCACCTAATCGCAGTCGATGATGTGGCTTACTTCAAAGCGGAAGGCAAGTACGTGTCTATATTTAAAAAGGGCCAAGGCGGCTCGCTAGAGGAGTTTATTCTTCGTGTGTCACTAAAAGAGTTGATAGCGCAGCTTAACCCTGATGAGTTCTGGCAGATCCACCGCTCGGTGGTGGTTAAAGTATCCGCTATTGATAAGGTGAAGAAAGGGCTGTCCGGTCAGATGTCGACTTATGTGTAAGGAGAGAAGTTACCGATCAGCCGTGCCTCGCAAGCTCTTTTTAAAGGGATGTGAGAAACCTGTTTAAGGGAATTTAATAAATCAGTTTTAAGGGATGTGAAATCACCCGATCTATAACCTATGACTATCAGCTTGTGTAATTTATAAAGTTGACAGTTTCATGCATGTTCAGATTGTCTCTCAAAATTTAAATGACTGAATTTATATAAAATTATTATGCTATTGCGATCGGATATATTGGAGGAAAGCCCTTCAAAGAGATCGTTATGAAAGCATACTATTTAGTCGTCGTATTGAGCTCCACATTGCTAGGTTGCAGCTCTACTCCTCAACAACAAACGTTATTGAAATCCGATCCATACTGGGTCAAAGGAGAGTTAGATAACGGATTAACCTACCATGTCTACCCTGACCAAGAACAACCGGTCTCGGTACGCTTACTCGTGCATGCCGGATCTTTGCAAGAGAGCGAACAACAGAAAGGGTACGCCCACTTTGTTGAGCATATGGCGTTTAATGGCAGCAAGAACTTTTCAGGAAATGAGGTGGTCGAGCTATTTGAGCAATCTGGTGCCAGCTTTGGTGCAGACTTAAATGCTTATACCTCTTACCAAGAAACCCTCTATAAATTAGATCTGCCTGACAATAAGAACCTAGATAAAGCGCTGGCTTGGTTTAGAGACATTGGCGATGGTTTATTGCTGTCCGAAGCTGAAATTGAAAAAGAGAAAGGTGTGATACTTGGGGAATTTCGATACACGCGAGTTGAAGATAAGCCCCTCTCGTTTAAGTTCTACGATCATCTGATTGAAGGGACGACTTACCAAAGTAACGATCCCATCGGCAATAAAAAATCCGTTTCTAATGCGAATGTTCAAGAATTAAAGAACTATTACCAAACTTGGTATCAACCTCAGTTAACTGAAGTGATTGTCTCTGGTGATATCACACTGGCAGAAGTGATCCCTTTGATTGAAGACACTTTCTCTGATTGGCAAAGAGGCACAACACCGGTTCCCGTGAAGAACACGTCAGTGGATTACAATACTCAAGATTTTGTGGCGTATGGATCTGGTGTCGAGCCTCCGAGCATCGGGATAGTCATTGATCGTGGGGAAAGAGTGACACAGAGCCATGAGCAACAACATCAGCTTTGGTTAGATGATATTGCTCAACAACTTATCCAACAAAGGTTGAATTCTGACTTTGTTGACGCTGCGTTACCTGTGCAGTGGGTTTTTTCAACACCCTACTTATTAGAGTACCAAAGGTATTCGATTACTACGGTCAGTTTTCCTGTTGGTAGCCGAGAGCAAAGTCAGCAGCAGTTTGTTTCTACTCTCGCCTCTTTGCGTGATTATGGCGTAAGTGAATATGAGTTGGCGAGTGTGCTTCAGCAATACCAAGCAAACCTTGACGATATTCAACTAAACTGGGATCAAATGGATGCTGTGGCTCATGCTGATGGTAAATCGACAGCATTGGTGATTAACCAACCCGTTCAATCACAGCTTGATTATAAGTCGAGTTTGAAAACGTTTCTTGCGAATACGGATCTCGAGGCCGTGAATGATAACTTAGATGATTTGCTTTCTAGCCCTTACATTTTGGGGTTAGGTTTATCTTCTAAGGAAGATCTTCAAGCCATGGAGAATGAGCTAAAAGATGTCAGAAAAGCCTATAAAAAGACGGGTAACAAACCACTGCTCGTTACCGCAAGTTCTGCGTTTAGCGTGCCAGAATCTCAAGGCGACATTGTGAAACAAATTCAGGTGAGTGAGGATCCTAACTTACAGCAATGGACATTGAGCAATGGTATCGAGGTTTGGTATTTACGAAACCCTGAGGTGGGTAATAATGTTGGCGTTTATTATGCCAGTGAAGGTGGTAAGTCAGCCCTAGATCCTTCTTTATTTCCTGCGCTAGAGGTGGCAATTCCAGCTTCGAATCGCAGTGGCGTTGGTAAATTCAGTGGCTCGGAATTAAATTCCCATTTGAAACGTAAAGACATCCAAATTTACCCCTTCATTAACTTCACTCATCACGGGTTGGAAATAAACACTAAGAAGAAGACGCTCGCAGAAGGCTTGGCTGCACTGTATACCATTGTGACCGAACCTAAAATCGACAGCGATCAGCTTGAGGCAGTGAAGTCTGAATTCACGCAAGGTCGTACTGCCTACCTAGAAACCCCATTGGGACAGTTTACCCAGATGGTGAATCGCAACAGCTATCAAGATAGTAGTCGTCATATCATGTTGGAAAGTGAAGATGTTGAAGCTGTTACACCTCAAGATATACTTGATATACAGCATCAACTCTTTCAGAAGTTAAGAGACAATACGCTTGTCATCGTTGCTGATATTAAGCCATCTGAAATTAAGCCCCTCGTACGCCAATATGTTGCTTCATTGCCACTAGAAGCGGTTGAATCTCCTAATTATGAGGTGGCTTATAAAACGGATTCAGAAGAGCGAATAGATGTATCGATCAACAATGAAGACAGCAGTCAGTACTTGCTGCGTGTAATTTCCCAGCAAGCTCGGGATAAAACAGCAAAAGATGTGTTTATGGATGATATGCTGCAGCGCGTATTGTCGAGTCGCCTAACGGCTTATGTTCGTGAAGAGTTAGGCTTGGATTATGCACCTTACGTGTATTCGGTCGCTCAAGACAGTGAGCCAAGTTACGACTGGTTGGTGGGCTCCTTAACAGCCCCTGAAAACTTAGATCAGGTTGAACAGGCGATTGATAAAGTTATTGCTGAAGCCGTTAAAGGCATTTCTGAAGATGAGACTCGAACCGCTGCTAAACAGCTAGTGGCTGACCTCACGCCACTTCAATATAAGCCTACTCAACAAGCTTGGTTTATTTCACGTTACTTAATTCATGACTACGGTGTTGAGGCACTGTTTGACTTACAGGGAACGACAGATTCAATTTCTAGTAAAGATATGACGGAGTATGCTAAAGAAATTTTTGGAGATAACAGCTACCAGTTGAAGAACTTGTTAAGGCCAAAAAGTTAAGCCCATTGAGAGAGTGACCTTGTAGAAAAGTCGCTTTCAACCTTAAATCTAAGATATCGAACCTAAGCCAAATGCACCGTCATTTGGCTTTTTTATTTGGGTTAGGGTTAGTCTTTAAACTCGTTACTTTTTAATTCATCACTTTCAAGCTTGTCACTTTTAAACTAGTTACTGACTTTTAAATGCTCGTAATTTGCGCCTTATATAACTGAGTGCAATTTATAAAATAAAGATCTAGATCACAAAGATACTCATCCGGTTCAATATTAAATAATAATCGTTAACTCAATCTGTATATTGTCGATGAATGACATTAAGAGGTTGTTATGAAAACATATTATTTAGCGGCGGCTGTATGCCTCACCTTGGTTGGCTGTAGTTCAACATCAAGTATCACCGAAACCTTAATCCAGCCGGATCCGGCATGGACATCAGGTCAGCTAGAAAATGGCCTTACCTACCACGTTTATCCAGATCATGAAGAATCCGTATCTGTTCGTTTAGTTGTGCACGCGGGTTCGTTCCAAGAGACTGACCAACAAGAAGGTTATGCGCACTTTTTGGAGCACATGGCATTCAATGGCAGTAAAAATTTCTCTCAAAATGACGTGATTCGTCTATTCGAAGATGCAGGCGCTAGCTTTGGCGCTGATATCAATGCCTACACTTCTTACCAAGAAACTGTGTATCAATTAGATTTACCTGACAATGTCCAATTACAGTCTGCCCTGACGTGGATGCGAGACATTGGTGATGCTCTGGACCTATCAAGTTCAGAAGTCGAAAAAGAGAAAGGTGTGATTCTTGGTGAGTTCCGTTATGCACGCTTAGACGACAAGCCATTCGCAGAACAGTTTTTAGACCACTTCATTGAGGGTGGTCAGTATGAAGGCCAAGATGCACTTGGTACTAAAGAGTCTGTACTCAGCGCGACTTCCCAAGGGCTAAATAACTTTTATCAGACTTGGTATCAACCTCAGAACGTTGAGGTGATTGTCTCCGGTGACATTGACACAAAAACCGTCATTCCATTAATTGAACAGAAGTTTTCAGATTGGCAGCGAGGACAAACTCCCAAGCCAGTAAAACAAAGAATTACCACCTTTAATGAAGGTGATTATATTGAGTATGCAGAATCGGAAGCGCCAAGTATCTCTTTGATGATCAACCGAGGGGCAAGTGCGGTAGACACTCGCGCGCAACAGCATCAACTTTGGCTTGATGAGACAGCACAACAACTGATCAGGCAGCGACTTAATACCAAGTTCAATGATGCGGCTTTGCCAACTCAATGGATAAGTTCCAAACATTATTCTATGGAATATCAGCGCTATTCATTGGTGGATGTTGGCTTTCCTGTCGGCGCTCGTGAGGTGACTCAAAAGGAGCTAATCGCCACATTGGCATCTCTGCGTGATTATGGCGTCTCTGAAAATGAGATAATTAGCGAACAGCATTATTATCAAGACTTACTCGATAATGTTGAGATCGATTGGGACAATATGGACAGCGTACAGCACGCTAACCAGAAAGCGACGGCTTTAGTGAACGAACAAATCGTGCAATCACAACGAGACTATGAAGCGAGCCTTGAAGAGTTTGTCGCAAATCTCGATCTTGATGTGATTAATGCCAATATTAAGGCTTTGCTTTCTAGCGACTATTTCGTAGTGGTTGGTATGAATGAAAGTGAAGATAAAGCTGCGGTTACCCAAGCCATCGAGAGCTTGAAAGCAACTTATAGCGAAAAGGGTGTCAAACCGTTGTTTTCGGTGACCAGCAGTGCTTTTGCTGTTCCTAGTTCGCAAGGCGATATTGAGTTAGTGGAACAGATGTATGTAGACCCATATGTTCAAAAGTGGACGCTTAGCAATGGTATCGATATGTGGTATATGCGTGACTATCTTGCAGGCGATGACATAGGTATTTATTACACAAGCTTAGGTGGTATGGCAGCACTCGATCCTAAGTTATATCCAGCGTCAGAGTTAGCTCTTGCTGCTATCGGTAGAAGTGGTGTTGGCAGTTTTTCAGGAACGGAGCTTAATGCGCATTTGGATCGTGAAGATATTCAGGTTTATCCGTTTATCGATTTTACTCACCATGGCGTCGAATTTAAGCTTACCAGTAATGGCTTAGCGGAAACTTTTGCTGCACTCAACGCGATCGTTACATCAGTCAAGGTATCGCCAGAGCAACTGGAGGCGGTTAAGCAAGAATTCATTCAAAATCGAGATTCTTACTTAGCAAGCCCTACTGGTCAGTTCGGATATGCAATGAACCAAAATACCTATCAAGCGGACAGTGATCATGTGTTGCTCGATAGTAAAAGTGTGGAAACGGTTTCTGTTGAAGAGATAAAGAGCGTTCATCAGCAGTTGTTTGGTCAATTCCGAAATAATCAGCTGGTTATTGTGGGCGACATTGATCCAAGTGAACTGAAACCTCTGGTTCGCCAGTACTTGGCTTCTATTCCATTGGAAAAAGCCGTTGTGCCTGACTTTAACGTCGCGTACAAGCACCCATCTAAAGCGCGTATTGATTTGTCGGTCAACACGGCTAATAGCACTGAGTACATGCTAAGAGTCATTGCGGAGCCTTCCGAGCAAACTGGAATAGTAAGAGGGCAAACGGCGAAAGATATCTTTATGGAAGACATGCTGCAACGCCTGCTTGTTACTCGTTTAGACGCGTACATACGTGAAGATTTAAGTCTAGATTACTCACCTTATGCTTACTGTGTATCGCAAGATGGTGATACAAGCCATGACTGGTTTATTGGTGCGCTGATCGACCCTAAAAATGCCGATAAGATAGAGGTCGCGATTGATAAAGTGATTGGAGACCTTCTGAAGGGCGTATCAAATGATGAGATTAGAGCGGCAGGCAAGCAACTAGAAGCGGACTTTACGCCTTTAGATACTAGTGTTGTTGATCAAGCATGGTTCGTGTCTCGTTATCTTTTGCACGACTATGGTGTAGAAGCCTTGTTTAACGTGAAAGCGACGGTTAACTCAATTTCTCGTGAAGATATGAATCAACTTGTCCAACGCATCTTTGGTGAAAATAGCCGTAAGGTTAAGAACATCATGCGTCCTAAAGCCTAAAGCCTAAAGCCTAAAGCCTAAAGCCTAAAGCCTAAAGCCTAAAGCAGACAGAAACACTTAACCCAAAGCCAAGCGCACACCGCTTGGCTTTCTTGTTTTTACACCATTCATAATATCTATGCACCAAGCTTTGTTGAGCTCTTTTTGAGGTATATAAATCTAAATGCCGTGAGTGCCTAATCGGTTGCATCGTATCATTTTCTAAAAAAATGTTTTAAATCAAGACAGCGTTTCATTTGTATTGTAGATTGACGATCTACGAGAATGTTGTTTGGATATTAGATTGCTTAAATTAGGTACCCGATTAGTCTTAATGTTGTTTTTACTGAGCTTTGGCTTAGTGAACTCTAACGGCTATTCGTTCCCTTCTAAGCCATTTCAAATTCATTCGGCTCAAGAGCAATCTTCACAGAATGAACAATCTTCCTCGATAAAACAGTGTAAACAAGCCGCTACGGATAACCCGTCGAGCTACTTCGAGTGCAACAAAGCTCAGTTTGGCACCGATCCTTCTGGTGACAGTTCCAACTATCACGACACTGAGTCGAGCCTCCAAGCTGCAAACTTCAGACGTATGCTCAGTAACGAGCAAGAAAGCGTGGCCGATCTTGAGCCTGCTTATCATCTACTGATTGACTTCTCTCCCCCCTCAATACTGGCTTCCCTGCTCTTCAACACGCCGTTGTTGGATTCCAAGCTGCACTGGACCAGTATTGTGAGTTCTCCGTCTTCCCGGCTTTCGGGGTGGAAAGAGGGCAACATCCAATACTCGCATTTCCGAGAACTTCTTAGCTAATCGTTTGACCCTAAATTGGTCGTATCGATGGTCGCCTAGTGCCCATTGAACTCGCCAGTTAACCAAGACAAACATAGCGACATCAGCTTTAGCATCACTACCGTTCAATCAGCTTGTTCTGGTTCCAGCTATCGATCGTGTTCGCAAAACATTAGTTATACCAATCGTAGTAAATAACTGGTCAACCTAGCCGGTTAAAGTGCTCGTTCACTGCTTTTTTCCGGTGCTATTTTCCGGTGCTATTTTTGAGCACGTATTTACGGTGATTGGTAAAAAGAAGAGATCTTGACTGTGAAAAAATGCATTCCAAGAAAACAAATCAACCACTATTCAAAGTGGAAATACGCGGTGCTTATCGCCACCATTATCATCATGGTTCTGAGTGCTTTACCTTCTTGGTATGGCGAGAATGCATCGGTTCAAATCAGCAATCGCTCTGAGCAGACAATCGATGCGACTCAAAGTACTCAATACCTTGCGAGCGAAGGCATCCAAGCCAAATCTGCATTTCAAAAAGACAAACGTTTAGTCGTGATCTTAGAAGATGCTGAACAACAAGCGAAAGCCAAAGAGGTGCTGAATGAGCGCCTATTGGATAACGCGACGGTTGCGCTAGCGATGGAACCAGCAGCACCTAAATGGCTAACAGACATGGGTTTTGCGCCGATTCAGTTAGGCCTTGATTTGCGTGGTGGTGTGCAGTTCTTATTAGAAGTGGATATGGAGCCGGTTTATCACGCGCAAGCTCAAGCGATGGTCGACGAGATCACCAGCGAAGTGCGTTATGCCCGCGGTAAAGTGGTGAACAACCAAGTTCAGTTTGATTTCCGTACCGACGCCGATTTCGAAAAAGCCCAGAAGCTGATTCGTCAAGAGTTCCCACAATGGCTACGTAACCGCTCAGACAAGTCGCTAACGTTAACTCAGTCTGAAGAAGAGCAAAGAACGCTACGCAACCTTACGGTTCAACAAAACCTGCAAATCATGCGCAGCCGTATTGAAGAGCTAGGCATCACGGAGGCATCGATTCAACGCCAAGGTGAAAGCCGTATCCGTATCGAGTTGCCGGGTGTACAAGACCCTGCAGCTGCGAAAGACGTGATTGGTGCAACGGCATCTTTGGCGTTCTATTCGGTGTACGACAATGCCACTCGCAGTACTCAAACCCTGAAAGATTCAGACGGCAACCGTGTGGTAGTCGACCGCAAGGCAGTGTTGAGTGGCGAGCACATTATCGATGCTCGCAGTGGCATTGGTGAGATGGGCAGTGCAGAAGTCAACATTACGCTGGATTCTTCTGGTGGTAAGAAAATGTCTGAGTTCTCACGTCATAACATCGGTAAGCCAATGGCAACGGTGTACAGCGAATACAGCCGTGATAGAGCGGGCAACAGCAAGCAAGACAGCGAAGTGATTAGTGTGGCAAACATCCAATCTCAACTGGGTAGCCGCTTCAGAATCACAGGCGCTGGCAGCTTGGCAGACGCACAAGAGCTTGCGTTACTGTTGCGTGCGGGGTCATTGACTGCGCCTGTGACCATCATTGAAGAACGTACTATTGGCCCATCTTTGGGTGCTGAAAATGTAACCAACGGCTTTGCTGCTTTGGCTCTTGGCCTTGGCCTTACGCTAACGTTTATGGCGCTATGGTACCGCCGCTTAGGTTGGGTCGCGAACTGTGCATTGGTGGTTAACATGACCACATTGTTTGGTTTGATTGCGCTGCTACCGGGTGCGGTGTTAACTCTGCCGGGTATTGCGGGTTTAGTACTGACCGTTGGTATGGCGGTGGACACCAACGTGCTTATCTTCGAGCGTATTCGAGACAAGATGAAAGAAGGGCGCAGCTTTGCTAGCTCTATCGATCGTGGTTTCGATAGCGCATTCTCGTCAATTTTCGATGCTAACGTCACCACCATGATCGTTGCTGTGGCTCTATATACCATTGGTAATGGACCGATTCAGGGCTTCGCTCTGACACTGGGCTTAGGTCTTCTAACCAGTATGTTTACGGGTATTTTTGCTTCACGAGCGATCATCAATTTGGTTTGGGGGCGTGACCAACGCCACGATGTAAGGATTTAAGCATGAGTACTTCAAAAATGACTATTTCAGACCGCTATTTTTCAAATAGCAATATGACTCGCCTTCGTAAGGTGATGTCTGTGATTTCTATTGTGCTGTTCATGAGCTCTGTGATGCTGGTGGCAGTGAAAGGTTTTAACTGGGGTTTGGACTTTACTGGCGGTGTGGTTGCCGAGGTTCAACTCTCTGATCAAGTAACCAAAGATGCGTTAAAAACCAAGCTCGACACGGCTTTCCAACAAGACGTTCAAGTGGTCGGTATGGCAGAGCAGGATCGCTGGACGATTCGTTACAGCCAACTGACAGACGCCCCACAACCAAACTTAGTGGATGCTTTGTCATCGGTAAGTGACCAAGTAAAAGTGCTTAACAGCAGCGTGGTTGGGCCTCAAGTGGGTCAAGACATGGTTGACCAAGGTGGCTTGGCGGTATTGGTGTGTTTCCTAATGATCATGCTGTACCTGAGTGTACGGTTTGAATGGCGTTTGGCTCTGGGTGCGCTTGCCGCGATCATCTATGACGTGACGCTTATTTTAGGTTTGTTCGCCTTTACTCAGTTTGAGTTCAACCTGACTGTATTAGCGGCCGTGTTGGCGATTTTGGGTTACTCATTGAATGACTCGATCATCATTGCTGACCGTGTTCGTGAAATGCTGCGCGGCAATCCAAACGGTGATACTGACAACCTGCTTAACGAATCAGTTAAAGCGACCTTCTCACGCACCATGGTGACTTCAGGAACGACGCTAATCACCGTATCTGCGCTTTGGCTACTGGGTGGTGCGGCACTGCAAGGTTTCGCTATTGCACTCGTTGTGGGTATTGTCAGCGGTACGTGGTCCTCTATTTCAGTAGGCATCACCCTACCTAAATTACTTGGATTGCAGCCTTGTCACTATCAGGTGAAACCAGTAGTAGAAGTTGAGGGTGAGTATCCTTAGTATCCTGATTGCTTAAGTCTTCTAATTGGATAGCGCTCAGCCTTAGTCCTCATTGACTAACGAGTGAGTTCAGCAAAGCCTTTCGTTTGTAGCAAGACGAAGGGCTTTATTTTTTATAAGAGTCAGTCAGTTAGTTAAAAGAGAGGCTATTTCAAAAAACAATGGATTGAGCAGGCAAGCCCTCATTATATGAAGTATGTTTATATGACGTCAGTAGAAATGAGGCAAGGGAATGGAATATCGACATCAATGTCATGTAGGCGACCACGGTGATGCACTCAAGCATCCAGTATTGAGTGCACTGGTTAAATCATTAATGCAGCAACACTCTCGCCTCAATGTTATCGACACGCATTCAGGCACAGGGTGTTATGACCTCACTACAGCGCCAAGCAATCACGCCGGTGAATTCGCTGAAGGGGTCGGGTACTTGTGGCGAAACAAAGCTTATCTTCCTCCAGCATTCGCTTCTTTTATGTCGGTGCTGGAATACTACAACCCGAATCAACTTATCTCTCTCTATCCGGGCTCAGCAGCCATCACTTACCAACAAGGCCGCAGCCAAGATAGTTTCTATTTTTCAGACATTCAGCAAGATGAAGCTGATTTACTGCAAACTAACATTGAGAAGTTACAACGTGACTTTGATGTTTCAAGCAAGCTCACTATTACCGCAGGTGATGGGCTCAAAGCGCTGCCTGATGATGTAGCAAAACACGATAATCATCACCTGATTGTTATCGATCCTCCCTATGAAACCGATTCTGAATATCTCGCGGTGATCGATGCCTTGGTTAAGGCGTATCAACAATCTGATAAGGTATCTGCACTAATTTGGTACCCGCTTTACACGGATGACAAGAGCTCACTGATTCTGAATCACTGTGTTACTGCAGTGAAAGATGGTTTGCTGCCAAGTCCGATTAAGTCGGAGCTTCGCCTTCGAGACCCTAAGGGTGATGATCGCCTAATCGGCAGTGGTTTGTTGTTATTCAACCCACCACAAGGCATTTCAGGAATAGTCGCAGATACGCTTGATTATTTACACAGCCAACTCTCGACCAATGGTGAAGGCTACTGGCAAATGAGAAGCCTATAGATCTGATTTTTATGGGTTTTATGATGATTTTCGAGATGTAGATCGCTAAATTATTTCAATCTGTATGGTTTAAATTGACCAAACTCTAACTTTTATCGATTGATTTATCGCGATGAATCATATAAAAATAGTACATCAATGCGCACAGGTGCATACTGGCTCATAAGTTAAATAATTACCCAAATTAATATCAGATTGTGGTTTACCCCCTAAACTGCATAAGGCTCGCACTAGTCACGCGAGCCTTTCTTTTGCCTGAAAGAAAACTTAAGGCATTGTTAGCACTTCAAAATCCACTACAACGCTGGGTAATCGGTATAGCCTTTTTCGTTGCCGCCGAACAGAGTGGCGCCGTCGAGATCGGATAGTTCACTGCCGTTTTGTAGGCGTGAAACTAGATCTGGGTTAGCAACGAATGGGCGACCGAATGCGACGAGATCGGCGTAGCCTTTGCTTAACACTTCTTCGGCGCGTTCTGGTGTGTAGCTGCCAGCAACGATGATGGTGTTAGAGAACAACTCTCTTAGTTCGACACGGAAGCTTTCAGGTATCACAGGCGCGTCATCCCAATCGGCTTCTGATAGGTGCAGATAAGCGATATTTCGAGCTTGCAGTTCCTTTGACGCTTCTAAAATCGTTGGTACGATGTCTGGGCAGTTCATGTCTTTGAAGGTGATGAATGGGGCTAAACGTACGCCCACTTTGTCAGCACCAATCGCTTCAATTACCGCATCCACGACTTCAATTAGAAAGCGAAGTCGGTTCTCACGACTGCCACCATAGTTGTCGGTGCGCTTATTTGAATTGGTTCTTAGGAATTGATCGATGAGGTAGCCATTACCACCGTGGATTTCCACTCCGTTGAACCCTGCCTCGAGTGCTTTTTTCGCTGAGTGAGCAAAATCTTGAACAACACGATCGATGTCTGCTTGGGTCATTTCTCTTGGTTGAATGCAATCCACCATGTTTCCGTTTCCATTCTCATCAGAGATCCAAACCTGAGTTTCTACCGGAGCCAGTGCCGAAGGCGCGATTGGCAGTTCACCTTTTTGGAAGGTTGGATGAGACACGCGCCCCACATGCCATAGTTGGCAGAATATCGCAGCGCCTTGTTCTTTAGCGGCAGAGGTGACACCTTGCCAACCTTCCACTTGTTCGCGTGTGTAAACGCCGGGTGTGAATGAGTATCCTTGAGAGTCATCTGAGATTTGTGTCGCTTCAGTGATGATGAGTCCAGCACTCGCTCGTTGTTGGTAGTAAGTCGCCATCATTTCATTTGGCACGTTTCCAGGTTGGCTTGTACGAGCGCGTGTCATGGGCGCCATAACCACACGGTTTTGTAGTTCTAGATCTTTGAGTTCTGCTGTTTCGAATAATTTGCTCATGGTATTTACCTTGTGTCGGTCATGTGTTGATTGATTTAGCGTGCGGTGGTCACTATTTCGATTCCGCAGGGCTGAAGATAGAGTCGTTTTGTGGCTTTTCAGCTCAGTTGGCTTTTGCAATAAGCAACAAACCAATCACTGGGACAACAACGGCTGCGAATGGAATCATTCCTGCGCCTAGTTGGCTGTCGAGTACCATGCCGCCTAAGAAGCCACCGAAGGCATTGGCCAAGTTAAACGCTGAGATATTCGCGGTTGCTGCTAGCTCTTGGCCTTCGCCACCGTGGTTCATTACTCGAAGCTGCATAGCAGGAACGTTCGCAAATGATGCAATACCAAAGACAAATGCAGCTGCAACGAATAGGATTTTGTTGTCTACCACAAGGCCAACCACCACCAATGACACGATCATTGCGACAGCCCAAAACATTGAAGCTTTGCCTAGGTTTTTATCTGAAGAGCGTCCGCCCAAGGTGTTACCTATGATTAAGCCGACACCAACAATCACTAAGATCCAAGTTACTGATTCTTGACCGTAACCCGTGATGTGCATGGCGATAGGTGCAAGGTAGCCGTAAAGCGTCATGAAGCCAGACCAAGCAAAAGCGGTGATCGCCAAGCTGATAAGCAGCATTGGATTTTTGAACGCCAACAGCTGAGTTTTGATGTCTCTCGCTTCGCTGTGACCCGTTGATTTGATAGATGTCAGGATAGAAATCATCGCAATCGTGCCAAGTGCCGCCACAGTATAGAAGGTGGTGTGCCAACCGAATTGCAAGCTCACCCAAGTACCTGCGGGAACCCCAAGAACGTTAGCGAGCGTTAAGCCAGCAAACATCTGACCAACAGCACGACCTGCCATTTTCTCAGACACTAAATTGGTCGCGACAACGGCACCTATGCCATAGAAAGGGCCTTGCACTAAGCCTGCGATAACGCGGCTTGCAAGTAGAAGTGGGTAGCTAGGAGCTAAGGCTGACAAGATATTACCGATGATGAACAAAGCCATTAAGCCAATCAGTACCATCTTCTTGTTAAAACGTGCGAGGTAGATGGTTAAGATCGGGCCACCAATAACGATAGCCAATGCGTAAGCACTGATTAGGTATCCGGCTTGACCTTCGGTGATCGAAAGGGATGTGGCAATTTGTGGAAGGATGCCTGCAATAACAAACTCAGCGGTGCCGATGGCAAAAGCTGCGAGTGTCAGTATCCAAACTTGGAATGGGATCTTTTCTTTATAGATCGCTTCTGGTTTCATAGTGAAGTACCTGTGTTAATTCTTGTTTGTTAGGACGTTTACATACACGCCCTAACGATTGTTCTTTGTTTCTTTGCGGAGTGTTAGCCGAGTAGAGCACCGCCATCGATGTCGATGATTGACCCCGTTACGTATGGGTTGTTAATCGCGAATAGATAGCCCATTGCAATATCTTTAGCCTCTCCGACTTTGCCTGCTGGTAGGTTGTTTTTGGCGTTGTCGTACATGGTTGAACGGGCTGAATCGTCCATGTTTTTGTAAGCTTCAGTCATGGTAAGGCCGGGGCTGACGGCGTTGACTCGAATCGGTGATAGCTCTTTGGCAAGCACCTTAGTTACGCTCTCTAGTGCGGCATTAATCGCGGTTTTTACGTAAGTACCAGCAACCACTTTGCGCGACAGCATGCCCGTGGTTAGCGTGATTGAGCCGTTTGGAGTCATGTAACGTGCGGCGTGCTTAGCTACGTTTAAGCTTCCCCAAAACTTGGTATCAAATGCTGCTTTTGCGTCTGCGATAGCAACGTCTGTCACTTTTCCTGCGGGAGCGTATGACCCCGCGGTTATCACCAAGTGATCAAATGCACCGATCGATTCGAAGTATTCACAAACCGATGTCTCATTGCTGATATCAACGCCGGTGTGTCGGCTGGCAATGTGTACTGTGTTGTCTTCGTTTCTCAATTGCATTGCTAATGCTTTGCCGATACCTGATGTTCCACCAATGATGACGAATGTGTGCTTTTCTTGGTTTGTAATTTCGTTGTTCATGTTCTGAATTCCTGCGTGTTTTGCTGATGGTTCATTATATTTATTCGACTAAATTTGATAATTGGCTAAAATATAAAATCATTATTCGGATTAACTGAATAGTAGGAGAGGTGGATGGACAAGTTTTCAGATATGACGATGTTCGTGAGCATTGTTAAGCATCATGGGTTAGCTGCGGCGGGGCGAGAGTTAGGGCTTTCTCCTGCGACCATGACAGCAAGGCTTCAGGCGTTGGAAGAGCGATATGGTGTGAAGTTGTTGAATCGAAGCACGCGTCATGTGTCTTTGACCGACTCTGGGGAGTTGTATCACAAGGCATGTTTGGAGATTTTAGACAACGTCAGTGAGGCCGAAAACCTGATTCAAAATGGCGTAAAAGAAGTCAAAGGCTCGCTAAAAATTGCCGCGCCAAAAGACATCGGAAAGCAGTACATTCTTCCTATTCTTTCGGAGTTTTGCCAGCAGTATCCGGACGTTATTCCTTACCTGTATTTGAACGATAACCTCTCGAACATTGCTGAATCTGGCATGGATATCGTGATTCGTTATGGTGAACTGGTCGACAGCAGTTTGATATCCAGACGCTTATCACCAAGCCGACGTGTGTTGTGCGCTTCTCCTGAATATCTTGCTAAACATGGAACACCGTTAACACCACAAGATTTGGTCGAACACGACTGTTTAGCCATGCTGCGTAGCAATGAAGAGCTCAAGACATGGCACTTCCAAGACAATGATATGAAGAAGTCGGTGACGGTTGTGCCGAAGCGATTTTCAGACGATGGCGAAGTGATTCGCTACTGGGCATTAAAAGGTGAGGGCATTGCGCTTAAATCGGTGTTGGATGTGCAAGACGACATCAATAACCAACGCCTTGTTACTCTGCTTAATGGCTACATGAAAAACTTCAATACCGCGATGTCGGTGTCGAGCGCCGATTTGAATGTGGTGTACATCAGCAAGAAATATCAGCCTAAGCGTATCCGGCTGTTTTTGGATTTTCTGTTTGAACGCTTTGGCGATTTGGTTGAAAAGTCTAGTTAGATTAGCCGAGAAGCAGCGCATGACAGATATCTCGAACTCAACACCCGGCTACGGACAGAGGACATTGAACTGGTTATGATACGACCAACATAAGGATGTGATTGGAGATAAAAATGAAAATCGTCGGAGATACGGTTATCAAACCTTTTCATAAGGCAACTTGCCATTGTGGTGCGGTTGAATTAGAGCTCAGCCTACCTAACGGAATAGAAAAACCGCGCCGTTGTGACTGTTCTATCTGCCGTCGTAGAGGGGCAATTGTGGGTTCTTTGGCGTTGGATGGTATTAAGATTTTGAAAGGCGCTGAGCATCTTAAGCTTTATCAATTCAATACCAACACCGCGAAGCATTACTTCTGCTCAAACTGCGGTATCTATACCCATCACCAACGCCGCTCAAGCCCAAATGAATACGGTTTTAACATCGGTTGTTTGGAAGGGGTAAACCCGTTTGATATTGGTGATGTGGTGACCAATGATGGCGTTAATCATCCTGCTGACCGCTAAGTCGTTACACAATATAAAAGGAATTAATTATGTCTGAATATGGAGCGGTCATTCGCTGGCAAAAAGTGGAAGATGAAGCCTTTAGCGACAACCAATACAGTCGCGCTCATACGTGGGAGTTCGATGGTGGTATCACTGTACCTGCTTCGTCTTCTCCTCATGTTGTGCCACTGCCGTTTTCAGTTGAGGCCAACGTTGATCCTGAAGAAGCCTTTATTGCGGCACTTTCTAGCTGCCATATGCTGACGTTTTTGGGCATTGCTGCAAAGCAGAAGTATGTGATCGACTCTTATGTGGATGATGCGATTGGTGTACTTGAGAAAGATGAATCAGGCCGCTCATCTGTCACTAAGGTGACTCTGCGACCTGACATTGTGTTTTCGGGCATTAAGATACCAACTGCCAAACAGCTCGACAAACTGCATCATTTAGCGCACAAAAACTGCTTTATCGCGAACTCGGTCAAGACTGAAATTGTGGTCGAGATGCGAGATTAATTTAAATTAGTCACAAGATTTCTCTGGAAGCTTCGTCTTTTGAGCCTTGTCATCGTCTTAAGGGTATTCAGGCAATCCAGTTGATTGCAAAAGAACCAAACACACTATTTGAGGAACCCTCCATGACAGCGTTTAACAGTGCATCGAATTACGGTGAACATGCGTTTATCAAAAGCAAACCAGAGATGCTAGAGAGCATTTACAACACCACCGATGTATTCCCATATTGGGTTGCCGATATGGACTTTAAGGTAGCGGAACCGATCACTCAAGAGCTTAATCGCTTGGTTGAGCGTGGTGTGTGGGATTGGATTGAGGGGAAACAGGGCCACTTCGTTAAACGCTTGCATAATTTGTACTTTCTCTAAGGCTTTATATTATTAGGTAAAGTCGCCCATATTAAAAGGGGTTGGGGTGAAAAATGGATCACACTACTAAAAAGTCACCACACCTTTTAGGAATTCAGGGCCATTCGTAAAACGAAATAACAGTGAAATCTGACTTTAGAAAGGCGATATTGTATCCGTCATTCCGCCC
>NZ_JBGONU010000043.1:0-41615 GCF_041439295.1 Vibrio sp. 1F253
TTCTCAAGCTTTTTTCCTACGCTATTTTTGATCACTTACTTACTGTGATTGGTATTATATCTGGTGCTCTAGGTTCTAGACAGAAAAAAGCAGAGCTCATGAGCTCTGCTTTTTTATTGGCTGGTAAACCGTTTAATGAATATTTGTGAGTAAGAAATATTCGCTAGGTCTTGGCTGGTTTCAAATAATGAATCGCGGTTGCTTGAACCTTATCCAATTCATCCTGAAGTTCAAAAAGCTCCGGTTCAATGTCTTCAACAGAAGTGCCTGAACGAAGTTCTTTCTCTATCGTTGCACATACCGACTTAAGCCTTGGTACCCCACTGTATGAGCTGCTGCCATGCATCTTGTGGATGATGTGTGTCAGCGCTTCAACGGGGTAGTCACTGTCTTCGATCGCTTTTTCCGCGGCTTCATAAACTTCAGGAATAAAATCTACGAGCATTTGCAGCATATCGCGTGCGAGGTCTTCTTTATTGGCGGCTTGTTTCAAAGCAGCTTGCCAATCAATGATGATGTTCTTGTGCTCGCTGGCTTCAACTTCTGAAACAGAGCTGTGGTCGATTTCAGCAGAGACCGCCGGGTGATCTGGGTCTATTTTATCAATGTGCTCAATCTCAGAGGTAGGGCTCCAATGAATAAGAACCTGTTGTAACACATGCTCTTCGATAGGCTTGGTTAGGTAGTCATCCATACCTGCTTCAAGTAGTCGGTCACGCTCTCCCATCATTGCATGCGCAGTAACAGCAATCACAGGCGTGTTTGCATTGTTCGCCAACGCCTTAATTTTTTGGCAAGCGGTCACGCCGTCCATCTGCGGCATTTGAATATCCATGAAAATGACATCAAATGGAGTCTCTGTCGCTTTGTCGAGAGCTTTCTGACCACTAGTACAACTGATCACTGTCTCTACGCGCTCTTTTAGCAGCGCAGTAATCAGTTTAAGGTTGGCTGGGTTGTCGTCGACCGCCAAAACCGTAAGCGGTAGTTTCTCTTCTGAATGTGTTTCAATAGCGGGTGCAATTAAGGTTGGCGCTTGATTTGATACCAAAGTTTGCAGTAACTTCTTGCGAGAGAGAGGCTTAGTAATGCATTGAACATCGACCTCTTTCATCAATTGCTCACCCAACGCTAGCTCGGTACTTGGTGTACCAATAATCACGTTCTGAGCGATCTTCTTCGCGCCAATCGCCCAACCACTCACGGTATCAAATTGATACTCTTGGTTCGCGGCTAAGTTAAGTAGAACGTAGTCATACGAGGTAGATTCGTCAGGCATAACCGAACGGTACGTTACCACCAAGCCTTCTTGGGTTAGGATCTGCTGAGTAATTGATGCCGCTTGCATGTTTGGCTCGATAAGCAGCAGTTGCTTGTCTTGCAGGCACTGAGTCTCAATTAATTCTGTCATCGGCATATCGGTAGTCGATAGTCTCAGGGTGAACCAGAAGGTGGAGCCTTGGTGAAGACGACTGGTTAGGCTGATCTCTCCGCCCATTTGGCTGACCAGTTTTTGGGTGATTACCAGACCTAAGCCTGTACCACCATAACGACGAGAGATGCTCGCATCGGCTTGGCTGAAGGCTTGGAAAAGTTGTGCTTGTTGGCGCTCTGAGATACCAATGCCCGTATCTCGAACCATAAACTGCAGCTCAATGCTGTCTTCGCTTTGTGAACGAAGTTCAACGCTGATGTCAATGTTGCCACGCTCGGTAAACTTGATCGAGTTACCCACGAGGTTAGTCAGGATCTGTTGGATACGCAGTGGATCACCAACAACGCCTGGTGGTACTTTCGGGTCGATCTTAAGCGTAAGCTCAAGACCTTTTTCATGAGCATTAGTGGCTTGAAGGTTAACCACCTCTTCTAGGCTCGCTTGGAACTCAAATGGAATGTTTTCTAGAGCGAGTTTGCCGGCTTCAAGTTTTGAGAAGTCCAAGATATCGTTGATGATGCTGAGTAGGTTGTTGGCCGAACGCTCAATGGTCTGCAGGTAATCGGTTTGGCTGTTCGATAGGTGTGTCTTGAGCATCTGACGAGTAAAGCCAATCACACCGTTAAGCGGTGTTCTCAATTCGTGAGACATATTCGCCAAGAACTCAGATTTAACACGTGCCGCTTCTTGAGCGCGTTTTTTCGCAATGTCTAACTCAACGTTTTGAATCTCTAATTGCTCTAGGGTTTCACGCAGATCAGATGTTGCTTGGTCGATGCTGTGTTGCATCTCGACGTGATATTCTGATAGCGAGACCGCCATCGCGTTGATACCGTTTTTCAGTGAATCAAGCTCGCCATGCATTTTGCCTTCGATACGCACATCTAAGTGGCCACGACGAATTCGGTCGACCATGTTTTTCATGTGTGTGATCGGTTGGGTTACATCGTGCATCAAGCGGAAGGCAAATACCCCAGAAAGCCCAAGACCGAGGATCAGCACCAAGAAGGCAGAGAACACTTCTTGATATTGCTGCAATCGAAGTGACGACAAGTCTAACTCTATCGCAATATAACCGATCGCTTGGTTCGCTTGAGACTGGCCATTAGCTGAGTTGATGTATTGTCCCTCAGCGATGATAGGTGTCCTAAGAATCAGCGTGTTATCGAGCAGGTTCGATGAGCTTAAATGCGGAATCGGTTTATCTTTCGGATAGGTCAGGCTTTCAAAATCAGGATGGAAGTTTGACGTTACAAACAACTCATGACGTTCATCAAACACCGCAATACTGCGCACCAGCTTAGAATTTTTTCGATGAGCATAGCTAATCAGCTGACGAACAGACTCTCGACTTTCGAGCTTCATGCCAGACTCACTCGCAATCGCTAGTGGTTCAATGATGCTAGTACCAGTGTTAACCACTTGACCCTCAAGGTCTTGATAGCGGTTAAATGAGAAAAATGCACTCAATAGCAGCCCAATAATTAGGGTTGGAGCTAGAGTTAAGGTAATTACACGGGCTCTTAAGCCATATCTGGTCATGTTCTTTAATTACATCGAGGTCTGGATATGGGAAAATAACGCACACAATGGCGGTTAAGTGAACGGTAAGCTTAATCAAAGCCGTGACGTTCGACAATGATTCCAAGACAGAATAGTGAGTCCTGGATACCAATTACTTATTAAAAGATACATTAGGCACAAGCAATGGCACGTTTTTTCCAACCAAAAAAGAAAACTCAACTCGAGACCAAGCATCAATCGGTTTTGGTTGAACGAATGGATCACAATGGCGCTGGCATCGCTTATCAGAAGAACAAACCAGTTTTCATTGATGGCGCATTGCCCGGTGAGAAGGTGGTTATTCAACTTACTGAGAGCAAAAGTAAGTTTTCGCGAGCAAAACTCATCAAATTACTTCAACCGAGTGAGCTGCGTTTAAAGCCATTTTGTAAGCACTTTAATCAGTGTGGTGGCTGTCATCTTCAACATCTCGGTTACTCATCTCAGGTTGAGCATAAATCACAATCTTTGACGCACCTGATGAGCAAATACCAAACGGCTAACACCGAAGTCGCCCAGCCGATTGTCGGTGATGAAACCGGTTATCGTCGTCGCGCGCGTATCAGTCTATTTGTTGATAAGAAGACACAGCAGCTCCAGTTTGGTTTCCGTAAGAAACAAAGTAAACAGATTGAAAACATCACCGACTGCGCGGTGCTTGACCCTCGCCTTAATGTATTGCTGCCAAAACTGAAAAGTTTACTGAACACTTTCAGTAGCCTTACGTCTTTAGGACATGTTGAATTGGTGTTGGGTGATACTGGCCCTGTTATGGTGCTGCGTCACCTTAAACCTTTGGTTGAAAAAGATGAGCAGGCGTTGATGACGCTCGCGAAAGAAGAAGGTGCAACGCTGTACTCGATGCCAGAAACCGATAAGTTGCTTCGTTTGGTGGGTGATTCGCCAAGCTATAGTGAAACCGGTGTAACCTTACCTTTTGAGCCAAACCACTTTATACAAGTTAACCAGAAAGTGAACCACCAGATGGTTGCTCAAGCGATTGAGTGGTTAGAGCCTCAAGCGGATGAGCGTGTGCTTGACCTGTTTTGTGGTTTAGGCAACTTCAGTCTGCCTATCGCACAACAATCGGCGTTTGTCGTTGGTGTGGAAGGCGTTGATGAAATGGTTCAACAGGCAACGGCTAATGCGGCGTTAAACCAGTTAGGCAATACGGAGTTTTACCAAGCGAACCTCGAAGAAGATTTATCTTCACAGCTTTGGGCAAAAGAGAAATTCGATAAAGTATTACTTGACCCTGCACGTGCTGGAGCGAGTGGGATCGTTGATCAAATTTCAGCGTTAGGAGCGAAGCGTGTGGTTTATGTTTCGTGTAATCCTGCTACTCTAGCGAGAGATTCTGAGAGTTTAGAAAAACAAGGCTATCAATTAGCCAAACTTGGTATGTTGGATATGTTTCCCCATACCAGTCATCTAGAATCGATGGCTCTCTTTATCAAGGCTTAGAAGCCCTTAAATAAGGCTTAAAAATGAATCACAAAGGCGCAGGGAAGCCTGCGCTGATATCAATATGAGTCGAACTAACTTGGAATCAGTTAGTCATATTGAATTGGGTATAAAACATAATAACTAGGAAGGCATGATGGTTGCGGTACGAAGCGCACATTTAAACCCAAGCGAACAGTTTGAGCTAGAAAGTTGGATTGCGTCACTGAATCAAGACGTAAAAACCTCGAATAAACTGACCAAAGTTTATCGTCACTGTGAAGAGCTATTAAAAGATCACGAGCAAGCGTCGCTCCTGCTTTGGCGTGGACGTGAGATGATCGAAATCTTGGTTACGTTGTCGATGGACCGTGCCACTTTAATTGCAGCGCAACTTTTCCCCGTTGTTTCAAGCGGCGTTTTTGGACGTGAAGCGTTTGAAGAAAGCTACGGTAAAGAAACCGTAAAGTTAATTGATGGCGTTGAAGAAATGGCAGCTTTGGGCCAGCTCAACGTTACCCTTGAAGGCAGTGCTGCCTCGGGACAAGTAGATAACGTTCGTCGAATGTTACTGGCCATGGTCGATGATTTCCGCTGCGTCGTCATCAAGCTAGCAGAACGAATTTGCAACCTCATCGAGGTAAAAAAGGCCCCTGATGCTGTTCGCCGTGCGGCAGCGAAAGAGTGTGCTAACATCTATGCGCCTCTTGCAAACCGTTTGGGCATTGGTCAGCTAAAGTGGGAAATTGAAGATTACGCTTTCCGCTATCAACAACCAGATACCTACAAGCAGATTGCCAAACAGCTGTCAGAGCGTCGCATCGTGCGCGAACAATACATCACTGACTTTGTTGATGACCTAACATCAGAAATGAACCGTTCAAGCATCAATGCTGAAGTCAGCGGTCGTCCCAAACACATCTACAGCATCTGGCGTAAAATGCAGAAAAAGGGCTTAGAGTTTGATGAGCTTTTTGACGTGCGTGCGGTACGTATTATTGCCGACCAACTGCAAGACTGTTATGCCGGTCTAGGTGTGGTTCACACCAAATATAAACATCTTCCAAGTGAATTTGATGACTATGTGGCGAATCCTAAGCCCAATGGTTACCAATCAATTCATACCGTAGTTCTTGGCCCTGAAGGCAAGACCATCGAAATTCAGATCCGTACCAAGCAAATGCACGAAGACTCTGAGTTAGGTGTGGCTGCGCACTGGAAGTATAAAGAAGGTGCTTCTAGCGGTGTACGCAGTGGCTACGATGAGAAAATCACGTGGTTGCGTAAGCTTATCGACTGGCAAGAAGAGATGTCGGATTCTGGCGAAATGCTGGATGAAGTACGTAGCCAAGTCTTTGATGACCGAGTCTATGCTTTTACACCACGCGGTGATGTGGTCGATTTACCAATGGGTGCAACGCCGTTGGATTTTGCTTACCACATTCACTCGATGGTTGGACACCGTTGTATCGGTGCCAAAGTCGCAGGTCGAATCGTTCCGTTTACTCATAAGTTGGCGATGGGCGATCAAGTTGAGATCATTACTCAAAAAGAACCGAATCCATCACGTGATTGGTTAAATCCGACCACAGGTTTTGTTCATTCAAGTCGAGCTCGAGCAAAAATTAACGCTTGGTTCCGCGCTCAGAGTCGTGAGAAAAACCTCGAAGCTGGACGAGACATCCTAGAAGTCGAGCTAGGCAGAGTCGGCGCAACACTGAAAGATGCTGAGCAATATGCGCTGAAACGATTCAACGTCAATACACCTGATGAATTGTATGCAGGTATTGGTAGCGGCGATTTGCGTATTAACCAAGTGGTTAATCACATCAATGCTCTGGTCAATAAGCCGACGGCTGAAGAAGAAGACAAGAAAGCACTCGAGAAGTTGCTTGAGTCTGACAATAAGCCAGCACATCAGAGCCGTCCGAAAAAGGATGCTGTCGTTGTTGAAGGTGTTGATAACCTAATGACCCACTTGGCTCGTTGTTGTCAGCCTATCCCAGGTGATGTGATCAAAGGTTACATTACTCAAGGGCGTGGTATCTCAGTACACCGCAGCGATTGTGAGCAGTTAAGTGAACTTAACCTACATGCCCCTGAACGTATCATCGATACGGTGTGGGGAGATGGTTTTGTAGGCTCGTATATCTTAACACTGCGTGTAGAGGCGCTAGAACGTACCGGCTTGTTGAAAGACATCACATCCCTGTTCTTGAACGAAAAAGTCAGTGTGACGACAATGAAGAGCCGTATTGACTATAAACGTCAGCTGTCGGTGATGGATTTCGATTTGGAAGTGACCAACATTGAAATTCTGAGTCGAGTGACGAGTCGAGTAGAACAAATCAAAGATGTCATGAGCGTAAAACGCCTCGGCTAACTTTCACGTTGCATTAGTCACTTTTACTGCGTTAACTGCGCTTTCTTGGTCCATCACATAGGCGAGCTATGCTCAGGAATCGCGAAAGCTTGTTGCCTTGTTAGAAGAGCCAATTACTTAGTAAAACAAAGATAGTTGTCATTCCCTACAGTGAGGGACGAACGTGATAGGGAATCTCTCTAAGCGATTTGAGATCCCCAACTCGCTCATTCTTCGCTCTTGAGGATGACTGAAAGAATAGAAAGGTGAGTGGTTTTGGCTGCTCACCTTTTTTAGTTTTAGTGAAGTTTTAAATTTAAAAATCAAAGACAGTGAATAGGAATAAAACGATGAATCACCCGATTGAACAACTTGAACAGATCATGACTAAGCTGCGCGATCCTGAAGGTGGCTGTCCTTGGGATTTGAAACAAAATTTTGAAACAATTGTCCCGCATACGATCGAAGAAACCTATGAAGTAGTGGACGCGATTCACAACAAAGATTGGCCGAACCTACAAGAAGAGCTGGGTGATTTGTTGTTTCAGGTGATTTTCTACAGCCAGCTCGCGAAAGAGCAGGGACTGTTTGAGTTCTCTGATGTGGTCGATGGCATCAATGAGAAGCTAACGCGCCGCCATCCGCATGTGTTTTCTGATACAGAGTTTGCCAGTGATGAAGAAATTAATGCCAACTGGGAAGCTGAAAAAGCCAAAGAGAAAGCACAGGCAGGCAAAACTCAAGAAAGTATTCTAGACTCAATACCAAACTCTCTACCTGCACTTTCGCGTGCTACAAAAATTCAAAAGCAAGTCGCGAAATTTGGCTTTGATTGGGACTCTATTGGCCCAGTCGCCGATAAGGTTTTAGAGGAAGTTGATGAGGTGCTAGAAGAAGCGCTTCAAGTAACACCAAACGAAGATTTAGTTGAAGAAGAACTGGGGGATTTGTTGTTTGCTACCGTCAATTTAGTGCGACATTTGGGTAAAAATCCAGAAACGGCTCTCAATAAAGCCAATCTGAAATTTTCACGCCGCTTTAAAGGTGTGGAACAAAAAGTTCGTCAGCAAGATAAAATTTTGACCGACTTTTCTCTACAACAGCTTGATTCCATATGGGATGAAGTCAAAGTGGCGGAGAAAAGATCATCAAAGCTTTTATCATGAATTGATTTGAAGCAAAAAATAAAAAATAGCAGTGTGATAGATTTCACGTTGTGGCGATAAGGGGCTTCTGGTATATTTTCATCCCGTCCAGAAGTAATCCATTTCCCTCATTCAACCAATTTCAGGTTAAACATGACGACAAATTACATTTTTGTTACTGGCGGGGTTGTATCCTCTCTAGGTAAAGGTATTGCAGCAGCATCTCTTGCGGCTATTTTAGAAGCTCGTGGTCTTAAAGTGACTATGATGAAGCTTGACCCTTACATCAACGTTGATCCAGGCACAATGAGCCCGACTCAACACGGTGAAGTGTTCGTTACGGAAGATGGCGCTGAAACTGACCTTGACCTTGGTCACTACGAGCGATTCATTCGCACCAAGATGACTAAGCGTAACAACTTCACTGCAGGTCGTGTTTACTCAGACGTACTCGCTAAAGAGCGTCGCGGTGATTACCTAGGTGCAACTATTCAGGTTATCCCGCACATCACTAACTCTATCAAAGAACGTGTAATTTCTGGCGCAGCTGGCCACGATATCGCGCTTGTTGAAGTTGGTGGTACGGTTGGTGATATCGAATCTCTACCATTCATGGAAGCGATTCGTCAGCTAGCAGTAGAGCTAGGCCGTGAACGCGCAATGTTCATGCACCTTACTCTAGTGCCATACCTAGCAGCTGCGGGCGAAGTGAAAACTAAGCCAACGCAACACTCTGTAAAAGAGCTGCTGTCTATTGGTATTCAGCCAGACATTCTAGTTTGTCGTTCAGACCGCAACATTCCTTCGAACGAGCGTAAGAAAATTGCTCTGTTCTGTAATGTGCAAGAAAATGCCGTTATTTCTATGCGCGATGTTGACTCTATCTACAAGATCCCTCAGCTTATTAAAGCTCAAGGCACTGATGAACTTGTATGTAAGCGTTTCGGCATCACAGCTCCAGAAGCCGACCTGTCTGAATGGGAACAAGTAATTTACGAAGAAGCTAACCCAACGGGTGAAGTGACGATTGGTATGGTTGGTAAGTACATTGAACTACCAGACGCATACAAATCAGTAAATGAAGCGCTAAAACACGCGGGCTTGAAAAATCGCCTAAGCGTTAATATTAAATACGTAGATTCACAAGACGTTGAGTCTCGTGGCGTAGAAGTTTTAGAAGGCCTAGATGCAATCCTAGTTCCTGGTGGCTTTGGTGATCGTGGTGTTGAAGGTAAGATTCTTGCTGCTCAATACGCTCGTGAAAACAAAGTACCTTACTTAGGTATCTGTCTAGGTATGCAAGTAGCACTTATCGAGTACGCTCGTAACGTTGCGAAAATGGAAGGGGCACACTCTTCTGAATTCTGTACTGAAACTAAGTACCCAGTTGTTGGTCTTATCACTGAGTGGACTGATGGCGAAGGTAAAGTTGAAGAGCGTACAGAAACATCTGACCTTGGCGGCACAATGCGTCTTGGTTCACAGCTTTGTCACCTAGCGAAAGGGACAAAAGCTTACGAATTATACGGTAGCGCGACGATCCATGAACGTCATCGTCACCGTTACGAAGTGAACAACAATCTTCGTCCACAAATTGAAAAAGCGGGCCTAAAAGTATCGGGTCTATCTGCGGACAAGAAACTGGTTGAAGTTATCGAGAACCCGAACCATCCATGGTTCGTTGCTGCTCAATTCCACCCAGAGTTCACTTCAACACCTCGCGATGGTCACCCATTGTTTGCAGGTTTCGTTAAAGCAGCTGGCGAGTTCCAGCGCGGCGAATTAGAGAAGTAAAAAGGAATACAGGTAGCTGCGTAAGTTGTGCTGCTACCTTTAAATTTGACATTTATATATTCAACGAGAAGGAAACATTCAATGTCTAAGATCGTTAAAGTTCTAGGTCGTGAAATCATCGATTCACGTGGTAACCCAACTGTAGAAGCTGAAGTACACCTAGAAGGCGGTTTCGTAGGTATGGCTGCTGCTCCATCTGGCGCATCTACTGGTTCACGCGAAGCTCTTGAGCTACGTGACGGCGACAAATCACGTTTCCTAGGTAAAGGTGTTCTTAAAGCTATTGAAGCTGTAAACGGCCCAATCGCTGAAGCTCTAGTAGGTTCTGACGCTAAAGCACAAGCTGACGTTGACCAAATCATGCTTGACCTAGACGGTACTGAAAACAAGTCTAAGTTCGGTGCGAACGCTATCCTAGCTGTATCTCTAGCTAACGCAAAAGCTGCTGCTGCTGCGAAAGGCATGCCTCTTTACGAGCACATTGCAGAGCTAAACGGTACTGCTGGTCAATTCTCTATGCCTCTACCAATGATGAACATCATCAACGGTGGTGAGCACGCAGATAACAACGTTGACATCCAAGAGTTCATGATCCAACCAGTTGGCGCTAAGACTCTTAAAGAAGGTCTACGTATCGGCGCTGAAGTATTCCACAACCTAGCTAAAGTTCTTAAGTCTAAAGGCTACAGCACTGCAGTTGGTGATGAAGGTGGTTTCGCTCCTAACCTTAAGTCTAACGCTGAAGCTCTAGAAGTTATCGCAGAAGCTGTTGCAGCTGCTGGTTACGAACTAGGTAAAGACGTTACTCTTGCTATGGACTGTGCAGCATCTGAGTTCTTCGACAAAGAAGCTGGTATCTACAACATGAAGGGTGAAGGTAAAACTTTCACTTCTGTAGAGTTCAACCACTACCTAGCTGAGCTAGCGAACAACTTCCCAATCGTTTCTATCGAAGATGGTCTTGACGAGTCTGATTGGGATGGCTTCAAGCACCAAACTGAACTTCTAGGCGACAAGCTTCAAATCGTTGGTGACGATCTGTTCGTTACAAACACTAAGATTCTTGCTGAAGGTATCGAGAAAGGCGTAGCTAACTCTATCCTTATCAAGTTCAACCAAATCGGTTCTCTAACAGAGACTCTAGCTGCTATCAAGATGGCTAAAGACGCTGGCTACACTGCAGTAATCTCTCACCGTTCTGGCGAAACTGAAGATGCAACTATCGCTGATCTAGCGGTAGGTACAGCTGCAGGTCAAATCAAAACTGGTTCTATGAGCCGTTCTGACCGTGTTGCTAAGTACAACCAACTTATCCGTATCGAAGAAGCTCTAGGTTCTAAAGCTCCTTACAACGGTCTTAAAGAAGTTAAAGGTCAATAATTCGTCCTATTTGGCACTGTAGCTGCGTTAACTGCAGAAGATTCACTAAGTCACATAGGAAACTATGCTCCATAGCTGAATCTTCTTTGTTGCCTTGCTACAGCACCAACTAGTTAGAATTATGCACTAATGCTTTTAAATGCCTCGCTTATGCGGGGCATTTTTTTGTCTGCAAAAAGGTGAAGAAAAGAAGCTCTAGGTTATATAGCTTTCTTTTTGATACCGAAAGTTCGTCATTCCCTAGACTGACGAAGGAAGGAGTCGGGAATCTCATTGTTACCATACTTATCCCGACAATAATTCTCCGACTTATTGATTCCCTAACACCACATATCTCGCACCAATAAGCTCATTATGGTATATATGTGCCTTATTCTAGTTCCTTCTTTTTCAACCGGCGAAAGGTGTTATGCGAATTTTTGCTTTAGTACTGCTCATAGTGTTTGGCTGGCTACAACACACACTGTGGCTCGGTAAAAATGGTATTTCTGATTACTACGGTGTGAACAACGAAATCCAAGTTCAACAGCAAGTAAACGAAAAGCTCCATCTTCGTAACGCAGAGATGTTTGCGGAAATCGATGATCTACGCCAAGGCTTAGACGCGATAGAAGAGCGCGCACGTCATGAGCTTGGAATGGTAAAAGAAGGCGAAACGTTTTTCCGCATCATTGGTGAGGAATCCCATTAATGTCGACTCAACTTCAAAGTGTGATTGCCGTTGTACCTGCAGCGGGCGTCGGTAGCCGAATGAAAGCAGACCGCCCTAAGCAATATCTTAAGATTAACGGCAAAACGATTTTAGAGCACACCATTGAGAAATTACTGTCTCATCCACAAGTCTCTCAAATTGTCGTTGCGATCAGCGATGATGACCCCTATTACCCGGAGTTAGCACTCAACCAGAATCCCAAAGTGGTCAGAGTGTCTGGCGGAAGCGAACGAGCGGACTCGGTACTCTCTGCACTAAACTGTATCGCCGAGCAGCAGCTTAGCGATTGGGTAATGGTTCACGATGCGGCAAGGCCTTGTGTCCAACTCAGTGATATCGACAAGCTAATTTCCGGCGCGATGAGCCATGATGTAGGGGCTATTTTAGCGGCGCCAGTTCGTGACACGATGAAGCGAGGTGCCCAAGGGCAGATCGAACATACCGTTGAGCGGGCCGAACTATGGCATGCACTTACGCCGCAAATGTTCAGAGCAAAGCCTCTGCGGAATGCATTAAGCGAGGCGTTGCAACAAGGCGTTTCGATTACCGATGAAGCCTCAGCCTTTGAATGGAAAGGTTTATCGCCAGCTTTAGTGGCAGGGCGTTCAGATAATTTTAAGATTACTCAGCCTGAAGATTTAGCACTTGCTGAGTTCTATTTAAGTCAGAATAAGGAATAATGATGATTCGTATTGGCCATGGCTTTGATGTACATAAGTTTGGTGGTGAAGGTCCGGTAATTATAGGTGGCGTTAGAGTCCCTTATGAGCAGGGTCTTATCGCACACTCAGATGGTGATGTTGCCCTTCATGCGTTGTGTGACGCTTTATTAGGTGCGATTGCTGCCGGTGATATTGGTCGTCATTTCCCCGATACTGATGATGAGTGGAAAGGCGCGGATAGCCGTGAACTTCTAAAAGATGTTTATCGTCGAGTAAAAGAACAAGGCTACGTGATTGGTAATGCCGATATTACTATCATGGCGCAAGCTCCAAAGATGGCGCCTCATATAGACTCTATGTGCCACGCTATCGCACAAGATTTAGAAACCAGCATTAGCAATGTGAATGTAAAAGCGACGACCACTGAGCGTTTAGGTTTTACAGGTCGCAAAGAGGGCATCGCATGTGAAGCGGTGGTCCTAATTACTAAAAGTGCGTAAGCACCAACACGAAAAGAACAGCATGTCAGATATTTTATCTTCATTGGCTTATCTAAACGGTAAACCAACTGCGAAAGCAAAACTAAAAGCAAAAGCCGAATACTTTGTCGTTAATGAAGACTTAGGTTTTGAGTTCACTGGTGAAGGCGAACACCTTATGGTGCGCATTCGTAAAACGGGTGAGAACACGAGCTTTGTCGCAAATGAGCTGGCTAAAGCGTGTGGTGTTAAGTCGAAAGACGTGAGTTGGGCTGGTTTGAAAGACCGTCATGCTGTGACAGAACAGTGGTTGAGCGTGCATCTACCAAAAGGTGAACCTGACTTTTCTGCTTTTCTTGCACAATACCCAAGCATTGAGATCTTGGCGACAGCACGCCACAACAAAAAGTTACGTCCAGGCGATTTAGTTGGCAACCAATTCGAGCTAACTTTGTCTGAAGTAACGGACTGCGATGATGTAGTCAAACGTTTGGAAAAAGTCGCTCAAGTGGGCGTGCCAAATTACTTTGGTGCTCAGAGGTTTGGCAATGAAGGTAACAACTTATCTGAAGCTCGTCGTTGGGGGCGTGAAAACGTTCGTACGCGTAATCAAAATAAGCGCAGCTTGTACCTCTCTGCAGCTCGTTCTTGGATCTACAACTTAATTCTTTCTGACCGTATTGAGCACGATGCGTTTGCTTCGGCATTGGTCGGCGATATTGTAGTTAAAAACGATGCTCAACTTGCTGTGACAGCCGCTAATATCGAAGCTGTAAACCAAGATATCGCCAATGGTTCTGCGTTTATTACCGTTGCTTTAGCTGGAGATAATGCGTTACCGACGACGGATGCGTCTCAAGCTCTAGAGCAGAAACACCTTGATGCTGAACCGGATCTAATGGCGCTTATTTGTGGCAACCGTATGCGCCATGATCGCCGTGAAGCGTCGTTGAAGCCGATGGGTTTAGTGTGGGAAGTAAACGAAGACAATATCACTCTTAAATTTTCTCTGGACGCAGGCTGCTTCGCAACCGCTATCGTTCGTGAGTTAGTTGAAGAAGTACACGTAGAAAGAACCTACGAGCAATAATGATTCTGCTTGGGTCTAAGTCACTTTATATTGATATTTAAGTGACTTTATATCGGTATTTAAGTGACTTGGCATTGGTACAAAAGAAAGGATACAAGATGAAGATTTTACTCAGCAACGATGATGGTGTGCATGCTCAAGGTATTCATGAGCTGGCAAATGAATTACGTGATCTTGCTGAAGTTATCATTGTGGCACCTGACCGTAATCGCTCTGGTGCTTCAAATTCATTAACTTTGGAACAGCCTTTGCGTGTTCAAGAGATTGCTAGAAATACCTATTCGGTACAAGGAACACCGACCGACTGTGTACATTTCGCATTGAACGAACTCCTAAAGAGTGACATGCCTGATCTGGTTTTAACGGGTATTAATCACGGAGCTAACCTTGGTGATGACGTGCTTTATTCAGGTACAGTCGCAGCAGCAATGGAAGGCCACTTTTTAGGTGTTCAATCGGTGGCATTTTCTCTGGTTGGAAAACAACATTTTAAGACAGCGGCAGCGGTTGCTCGCCGTATTGTCGAACAACATTTAGCAAACCCAATCCCGACCAATCGCCTGTTAAACGTGAACGTCCCTGACTTAGCATTAGACCAAATATCGGGTACTCAGGTGACACGTCTAGGTGCTCGTCACCATGCTGAAGATATGATTAAGCAGAAAGACCCACGTGGTCATGATATCTATTGGCTTGGCCCTCCGGGTAAGGAGCAAGATGCTGGTGAGGGTACTGATTTTTACGCCATTGAACATGGTTTTGTGTCGGTAACACCACTACAAGTTGATCTGACGGCACATGAGTCGTTGGGTGCGATGACTACATGGTTAGGGGATAAATAAGTGAGTAATCCACAAGCTGAGCGCTTAGTTACTTTTCTGATAGAAAATGGTATTCAGGATCAAAAGGTTCTTGATGCTATTTACTTACTACCGAGAGAGAGCTTTTTATCACAGGCTATGCATCATCAGGCCTATGATAATAATGCGCTGCCTATCGGGCAGGGGCAGACAATTTCTCAGCCTTACATTGTTGCTAAAATGACCGAGCTGCTTGAGTTACAACAAGACAGCCGCGTTTTGGAGATCGGAACGGGTTCTGGTTATCAAACGGCTGTTTTGGCTCAGTTGGTTGATCACGTGTATTCGGTTGAAAGAATAAAGTCGCTACAATGGGATGCTAAGCGTAGGTTGAAGCAACTCGATTTCTACAACATCTCAACCAAGCACGGTGATGGTTGGCAAGGTTGGTCTTCTAAGGCGCCTTTTGATGCGATTATTGTCACCGCTGCTGCAGAGTCGATCCCTCAAGCGCTTTTGCAGCAGTTGAAAGATGGAGGCCGCTTATTAATTCCGGTCGGAGATGACGAACAGCAACTGTTGAAGATTGTTCGCCACGGTGATGAGTTCTTATCGAGTGTTATCGAGATGGTGCGATTTGTACCTCTTGTACCTGGTGAGTTAGCTTAATAAAATTATTAATGGTGTAGGTGGATAGAAAGTCGATGCGTTCGAAGGTTTTTAAAGGAAGTTCTCTACTGCTTAGTTGTGCACTTGTTGGGTGTGCTGCGAATTCGCCTGCGCCAGTTTCAAGCTTAAACAAGAATTACTCATCGATTGATCGTGGTAGTTATCGTGGTAGTTACTATGAAGTGAAAAAAGGCGATACCCTTTATTTTATTGCTTACGTAACAAATAAAGATGTTAAAGAGCTGATTCGCTATAACAATCTGTCTGCACCTTATACCATCCATCCCGGACAGAGCCTTAAGTTATGGCGTCCTAGCTACAACGCTCCAGCGTATGGTAAATCAACGGTAGCGGTTGCAGCCGTCGCTGCGCCTGTTGCCGCATCCACAACTTTGTTGGCCTCAAGCAAACCTAAAACAACACCTCAAAAGAGTAAAAACTCTAAACCTGCGCCCGCTCAAACAACCACCAAAGTGGCGAAAAAAGATCCACAAAAGAAGGTTGTACAATCCAAATCAAAGGAGTATGTTGGTTCTAAAGGTAAACAGAATGTTACACCGCCAACAAAACCAACGAGTAACAAAGTATCCAAATGGTTATGGCCAACGAAAGGGAGAGTAATTAAGAATTTCTCTGTAGGCGAACAAGGAAATAAAGGCATAGACATAGCAGGACAGCGAGGTCAGCCAATAGTATCTACTGCAGGGGGAACGGTTGTTTATTCGGGTAATGCATTACGAGGCTACGGCAATCTAGTGATTGTGAAGCACAATGATAATTACTTAAGTGCATACGCGCATAACGACCGACTATTAGTATCTGAAGGGCAAAGTGTGAAACCAGGGCAGAAGATTGCAACAATGGGAAGCTCTGGAGCCAGCAGTGTCAGGCTGCACTTTGAGATTCGTTACCAAGGTAAATCAGTTAATCCAAAACGGTATTTACCTTAAATACAATATGTAAAAATTACGTATTGTATGGAGTGACATAGTCATTTAGCGACATATGAAGTTGTAATGTCATGCTAATTTCGCCAGGGGGAGGCGTTATGAGTATAAGCAATGCAGTAACCAAAGAAGAGTTCGATCTTAGCCAAGCAACCACGGAACAGGAAGCTCTTGGAAAAGCAAAACGAACAGTCACTAAGAAAACCGAAGCGAAAGAAGAGACTGAAGTTACGTCTAAAAGCTTAGATGCGACTCAACTCTACTTAGGCGAAATCGGTTTCTCACCACTATTAACCGCTGAAGAAGAAGTGCTTTATGCACGTCGAGCTCTACGCGGTGATGAAGCAGCACGCAAACGCATGATCGAAAGTAACCTGCGTTTGGTCGTAAAAATTTCTCGTCGTTATAGCAACCGTGGTCTTGCACTTCTCGATCTTATTGAAGAAGGCAACCTAGGTTTGATTCGCGCCGTAGAGAAGTTTGACCCAGAGCGTGGCTTCCGTTTCTCAACTTACGCAACATGGTGGATTCGTCAAACCATTGAACGTGCGCTAATGAATCAGACTCGCACTATCCGTTTGCCAATCCATGTTGTGAAAGAGCTGAACATCTACCTACGTACCGCAAGAGAACTTTCACAAAAACTTGACCATGAACCAACGGCAGAAGAAATTGCTTCTAAGCTAGACAAACCTGTTGGTGATGTGAGCAAGATGCTTCGTCTAAACGAAAGAGTGAGCTCTGTTGATACGCCTATTGGTGGTGATGGTGAGAAAGCGCTACTGGATATAATTCCGGACATCAACAACTCAGACCCTGAGGTTTCAACTCAAGATAGCGATATTAAGAACTCGTTGATCTTCTGGCTTGATGAGCTGAATCCGAAGCAGAAAGAAGTGCTTGCACGTCGATTTGGACTATTAGGTTATGAACCGTCAACATTAGAAGAAGTAGGCCGTGAAATCAGCCTGACTCGTGAACGTGTTCGTCAAATCCAAGTTGAAGGTCTTCGCCGTCTACGTGAGATTCTTATCAAGCAAGGTCTGAATATGGAAAACCTGTTCAACGTAGAAAACGACTAATTGAACAGATGATGCTGCTTCTCTAAATAGAAGGCAAATAAAAACGCTGACTTAAAGTCAGCGTTTTTTTGTTTGTGGCTTTGGTATTTCATGCCGTCTAATCAAAATCACGGACGGCAATAACAAGCTACTTGATAAGAAACTAAAGCAGCTTCTTCAAGCGGTAGAGTTCTTCTAATGCTTGGCGAGGTGTCAGATCATCAGGATCAACATTCGCAAGTGCTTGTTCTACTTCACTTGGTTCAGGTATCAGGCTCAGTTGGTTCGCGATATCAACGCCACTTGGCTTTGATGTCGGAGAGTCGATACTCAATGCTTCTAGCTGAGTCAGCTTCGCACGTGCGTTTTTGATCACTGCTTTAGGCACGCCAGCCAATCCTGCAACCGCAAGGCCGTAAGATTTACTTGCGGCACCTTCTTGAACTGCGTGCATAAAGGCAATGCTGTCGCCGTGTTCTACCGCGTCTAGGTGCACGTTAGCCAGTGTTGGAAGTTGGTTAGGCAGCTCAGTTAGCTCAAAGTAGTGCGTTGCAAATAGTGTCATCGCATTGATTTGATTAGCTAGCCATTCCGCACTTGCCCAAGCCAGAGACAGACCATCGTAAGTACTGGTACCACGACCGATTTCATCCATTAACACAAGGCTATTTGGTGTTGCATTGTGCAGGATATTCGCGGTCTCTGTCATCTCAACCATGAAGGTTGAACGACCCGAAGCTAAGTCATCGGATGCGCCAATACGCGTAAAGATACGGTCGATAGAACCAATCGTCGCGCTTTCTGCTGGAACATAACAACCAATATGAGCCATCAGCGCAATGAGTGCAGTCTGACGCATGTAGGTCGACTTACCACCCATGTTTGGACCTGTGATGATCAGCATCTTACGTTGATCATTGAGGTCGATAGGGTTAGCAATAAAGGGTTCGTCCATCACTTGTTCAACAACGGGGTGACGACCGGCCTGAATTTGTACGCCAGCAGACTCTGTCATGGTTGGACGACAGTAATCAAGGGTGTCTGCACGTTCAGCTAAGTTTTGTAGAACATCCAGTTGAGACACTGAAGAAGCAATGTTTTGTAGTCGCTCTAGATAAGGCAGTAACAAATCAAACAACTCATCCCACAACTTCTTCTCGATAGCTAGGGCTTTCGATTTAGAGCTAAGCACTTTGTCTTCGTGCTCTTTTAGCTCAGGAATGATGTAACGCTCTGCATTTTTCAGCGTTTGACGGCGAACATAGTGTGGTGGCACAAGGTGGCTTTGTCCGCGGCTTACTTGAATGAAGAAACCGTGTACGTTGTTGTAGCCCACTTTAAGTGTATCGATACCATGACGTTCGCGCTCTTCTTGCTCTAGTTTATCAAGAAATTCGGTTGCGCCAGCTGCAAGGTCGCGCCATTCGTCTAACTCGGCATTGTAGCCTTCTGCAATTACACCACCGTCACGGATAACCACGGGAGGGTTTTCTTTGATCGCTCGCTCAAGTAGTTCAGAAACCTCATCCACAGGCGAGGCATATTGAGCAAGTTGAGTTAGGTATGGGTGCTTCAATTGCGTCAGTGTTTCTGCAAGTTCTGGCAAATATTCCATCGCTTGGCGAAGTCGTGCCATATCACGAGGACGAGCTGAGCGAAGTGCTAGTCGAGCAAGAATACGTTCGATATCCCCGATCTGTTTCAAGGTTGGCTGTAGCTCTGTAAAGAGAGCCAAATCTTTCATTTCACCAATAGCATCTAGGCGCTGATCGAGTGCAGAGATATTGCGCATTGGTTGATGTAACCAGCGCTTAAGCATACGGCTACCCATAGCCGTCGCGGTGTGATCAAGTACTTCGGCAAGGGTGTTATCAGTACCACCACCAAGATTTTGCGTGATCTCCAAATTACGGCGAGTCGCTGCATCGAGGATCACCGAGTGATCTTGCTTATCCATCGTCAGTGAACGGATATGTGGAAGGGCAGTACGTTGGGTATCTTTCACGTATTGGATCAAACAACCAGCCGCACATAAGCCTAGTTTCGCGCCTTCTACGCCAAAGCCAACCAGATCGCGAGTACCAAACTGCTTATTCAATTGCTGCTTCGCGGTATCTAATTCAAATTCCCATACCGGGCGGCGGCGATTGCCATTACGGCTTGCCATTAGATTTACAGGTTCGAAATCTTCAGGGAACAGTAGCTCACGAGGTGAGGTTCTCTGCAGTTCTGCCGCCATTGCTTCTTCGGTTTCCGGCTCACATAGCTGGAATCGGCCAGAAGTAATATCAAGCGTCGCGTAGCCAAATTTACCATTGTGGTGGTAAATAGAGGCAATCAGGTTATCAATGCGCTCAGAAAGCAAAGCCTCATCGGTCACGGTACCGGGTGTAACGATACGTACGACAGCACGCTCAACCGGGCCCTTTGAAGTTGCTGGATTACCAATCTGCTCACAAATCGCTACGGACTCGCCCAACTGCACTAACTTTGCAAGGTACCCTTCAACGGCATGGTAAGGAACACCCGCCATAGGAATCGGTTCACCATTTGATGAACCACGTTTAGTCAGTGAAATATCGAGGAGTTGAGAAGCTTTTTTAGCATCATCATAGAAAAGCTCGTAGAAATCGCCCATGCGGTAGAACAGCAGAATTTCTGGATTTTCTGCTTTTAGCTTTAGGTACTGCTGCATCATGGGAGTATGTTTTTGATCGGCTTTCACAGTTAACTTCTTTCGTTTATTTCTATTGCGGCTTAGGATACGTGAAAGCGTTTCGTGCGAAAAGCGACACATGCGAAAAGATGCGAATCCGAATGATATGACAGTAGATAAAGGGAAGTTGATGATGCAGATGACTCAAGATCTTAGTGAACGGCTTGGATACTTACTCGCTAAACATAAACACGTTTTAGTGACGGCTGAATCTTGTACTGGCGGTGGGGTTGCTAGCGCGGTGACGGATATCGCAGGGAGCTCTGGTTGGTTTGATCGTGCATTTGTTACTTATAGCAATGAAGCGAAGCAAGAGATGATCGGCGTACAGCTTAAAACCTTAGTTGAGTTCGGTGCGGTGAGTGAGCCTGTCGTAATAGAAATGGCGAGCGGGGCATTGCAACATTCAAATGGGACTATCTCTGTATCGATCAGTGGTATTGCTGGCCCAGGTGGCGCGACCGAAGATAAGCCTGTTGGAACGGTATGTTTCGCTTGGAAAGCACTAAACGGTTGGGATAAAGTAGAAACGCATGTATTTACAGGCGACAGATCACAAGTACGCCAACAAGCCACGCACCATGCCCTACAAGTTATTTATGATTACCTATCAATGGAAGGTAAGTAACATTTGTACAAATTATTTTCATACAGGTATAGACACTGTATGAATCAACAGTATAATAAAAGCCAATTAGTCACCCCTATGTGGGTTAGAAATAGATTCTAGATCGCTTGTTAAGACAACCGATTATGTGGAGATAGTAATGGACGAGAATAAACAAAAAGCGTTAGCCGCAGCCCTTGGTCAGATTGAAAAGCAATTTGGTAAAGGTTCAATCATGCGTCTTGGTGATAACCGCACAATGGACGTAGAAACTATTTCTACAGGTTCTCTATCTCTAGATATCGCACTAGGTGCTGGTGGCCTACCGATGGGACGTATCGTAGAAGTTTACGGTCCAGAATCATCAGGTAAAACAACGCTAACGCTTGAGCTTATCGCAGCAGCACAGAAAGTGGGCAAAACGTGTGCATTCGTCGATGCCGAGCACGCACTAGACCCTATCTACGCTCAAAAGTTGGGTGTTGATATCGATGCACTTCTTGTTTCTCAACCAGATACGGGTGAGCAAGCGCTTGAAATCTGTGATGCACTGGCTCGTTCAGGTGCTATCGACGTTCTTGTTATTGACTCAGTAGCAGCACTAACACCTAAAGCAGAAATCGAAGGCGAAATGGGCGACAGCCACATGGGTCTTCAGGCTCGTATGCTTTCTCAAGCGATGCGTAAGCTGACTGGTAACCTCAAGCAGTCTAACTGTATGGCTATCTTCATTAACCAAATTCGTATGAAAATTGGTGTGATGTTTGGTAACCCTGAAACAACAACAGGTGGTAACGCACTTAAGTTCTACGCATCTGTTCGTCTTGATATTCGCCGTACTGGCGCGATTAAAGATGGTGATGAAGTTGTTGGTAACGAAACTCGTATCAAGGTTGTTAAGAACAAGATTGCTGCACCATTCAAACAAGCTGAAACTCAAATCCTTTACGGCAAGGGCTTCAACCGCGAAGGTGAGCTTATCGACTTAGGTGTTAAGAATAAGCTAGTAGAAAAAGCAGGCGCTTGGTACAGCTACAAAGGCGACAAGATCGGCCAAGGTAAAGCTAACGCTGGTAAATACCTGCGTGAAAACCCAGAAGTTGCTCTAGAAATTGATACTAAACTTCGTGAGTTACTGCTAACTCCTGCTGTGCTTGAAGAGAAAGGTGCAGAGAAGGAAGAAGAAAACGAAGAGCTATAAGCTAACGTTTTGTTAAGTCACCTTCATAAGAAAGCATGACTTTGAAAGATTTTAAAGCCTCGAATTTTCGAGGCTTTATTGTTTCAGTCGTAAAAATGTAAGGTATTTGATTGTTTAGAGGAAAGTGACGGTGGTTGCTCTAGATTACTTACAGTCATGCACTCATAGGTCTATTCTTTATCAAATAATCAAAGAAACCCTTTGGGTTAAATCGATTACCGTCAAAAGTCCTTGCCCCTAAAGGCCTATTACTAGACCTTTGTTCGTATCTTATTATTGAATTCGATCTTCTGAACTAGTGCTTCTTAAGCTCGTCGAGTACCATAGCATTGTGCTGTTCGTGAATCGTATTTACTCTGACGTGTTGGTGCTGATTAGGAGCCAGGCGCTCGTATTCTGTTAGGTAAATATCGCTGTGAATATGCTCTGCGATCATTTTTACAATTAAGCGATTGTTTGCATATAAGCCTAAAGTTTCTTCACGGTGTGAGAACATGAGGGCGAGCTTCATATCGGCTACGCACATAAAGCGGTGTGAAGGGTATTCGGTTTCTTCATTTTCAGAACGCGAATGTAATTCTATCTTTTCATGTGGGCTCGCCATTTTGTTGAATGAAAAGCCAATCACTCGAACTCCACGTTCCACGGCGTCGCATAATTCTTTGCCAAACAACTCAAGGTTAAAATCGGTATTCAGGTAAATTTCTAGATTTGCCTGATTAATGATTTCCTTGGCCTTTTGAAGTAAGTTGTCGAACCCCGATACGTTGTAAACGAACTCTTTTTCCTCTTTTAGCATCATCTTAGATAATTCTGATTTAAGGAAATTAATATTGGTGACTGTCTTTTTTTCTATCTGGCTGAAAATCAAGTCTGGTGATTTAGCTTCGTACTCTTTAGTGTCGCCATCAGACATGAAAATGTAGCCATTGGCGTAAAGGTTATCGATAGACGAGTAAACAGAAGAGCGGGAGATAGAGATCTCTTTCGCGATTTTATATCCGCTGGATTGGCCATTTTTGAGTAAATTAATATAAACAAGCGCATCGGTTTTGGTAAACCCAAAATCCATTAATTTGGTGACTAGCTCTGACACGGGTTGTCCTCTGAAACTATTCAATATCTTCTCCTTCTAAGGTTACCATTCTTGTCACGACGAGCGTAAATGATTGTTGTGATTTTTTTCAGCGATGAGAAACGCTCCGCGAGCAAAGGTGAATTCATCTTGTTTTGGGTGAATAATCACTGGAATTTCATTAACGTGAATGTAGCGAGACAATGCGACTTTTAAATCTGCCGTTAATGTAGGATAGGTCGTTGCTTCGCCTGATAATACGAGTCGTGTGGGCTGTAATTGCTGAATGGGATTAACTAAACTGCGCGCCAATTGGTCGATATAAGTACGATAGATGCGCGATGCATGCGGTTCACTTTGGTCTACGCCTGAAAAAATTTGCGTTAAAGTTTGGTCTTTTAGCACGACTTGATGATATTGCCGCTCAATACTTGGTGCGGATAAAAACTGTTCAATGCAGGCCTCGTTTCCACAGCGACATATAGGAGTTAAGCCATCAACGAGCCATTGAAAATTTGGTAACGTTGAATGTGCCCAATGTGAGCTTAATGGGTGGTGCACTTGCTCGTTATTTTGATAAAAACTTATGCCACAACCATCGCCCAAAAATACGCTGAGTATGGCCTCTTTGTGTAAATCCCTAGCCCTCTTATTGAGACTTGAACCTGCCGAGAGTGGTTGTTCAATTGAGTCTGCGTTCGTCATTGCGTTACTAATAGCGTCGTACGCAATGGCCGCACTGTGTGAATGCATCACAAGCGAGCAGTCAACCTTGAAATGCTGATTCAGGTTTCGTGTTAATTGGGTGATTTCAGACGAGTGAGTAGGACTTGGCTTTGCAAGTTTATGTGCGGATTGGCAATGAGATAAAAAAAACTCGGATACACTTATGCCTATCGCGGCGATACCTCCATAGCGGTAGCTGACGCTCGATATTCGGCTTATCAAATGCTGAGTCAAGTGGGCAAGGTCGTCAGGAATGCGCTGCACTATTCTATACACCTCTTGTCCGTTAGAAGTGCTGGCAACCGAGTAAATAGAGTGGGAATCAATCGCGATTCCCATCACTATATTTGGTTCTGCTTTAATGGGCATGATTTGATTAATGACACACTTGGATTTAGTTCGCTTGCTCAATCACGTAGCCATAAGCGCTAATGGTCAGTGATTTTCCATCAAGTATGATCTGTTTATCTTTATCGCTGTTGTTTAAAACAAACATTAAATTGCCCCGGCGGTAAGCGATACACTCTTTGTCTGTCGTCTCTTTTTCATCCTTCACGTTTAACCAGTCAATGCTAGGCTGATTAAAATCGGGATTAGCTTTACGCAAAGCGATCATTTCTTGAATGAAGTTTTTGAATTCTAAGTCTTGCTCTGATTCTTCCCAGATCATGCATTTTCGGTTGTCTTCGCTGCCCATGCCACGGCCGCCATCCATACCAATCTCGCCACCATAATAAATGCATGGAGCTCCGACTTGAGTGAACATAAATAAATAGGCCAATTTAGCTTTACGTTTGTCGCCCTGACATAAGGAGATAATGCGAGTGGTGTCATGGCTATCTAATAAGTTAAACATCGCTTCGTTTACGTTACGTGGGTATGCCATGTACGACGCGTTCACTGCATTTACAAAGCTCTCTTTATCAACGTCGCCAAGACCAAAGTAGTCGGTAATGGCTTGTGTCAGAGGGTAATTCATCAACGAATCGTATTGGTCGCCGCGTAGCCAAGGCATACCTTCGTGCCAAATCTCACCAAGAATGTAGCAGTCTGGGTTGGCATCTTTTACGACTTTACGGAAGTCACGCCAAAACGCGTGGTCCACTTCGTTGGCTACGTCTAAACGCCATCCATCAATGTTGAACTCTTCTACCCAGTGGCGCGCTACGTCTAATAAGTATGCGCGACACTCTTCATTTTCAGTATTCAGCTTTGGCATTTCGACGACGTTGGCGAAAGTTTCGTAGTTTAAGTTCCAAAAATCCCAGTCTTCTTTTGGTGTATCTGGGTATACAGGGAACTGATTGATCCAAAACCAGTCGGCGTATTTGGACTTTGCCCCGTTATTCACAACGTCTAGCCATAGTGGTGATTGAGACCCAATGTGGTTGAACACCGCGTCGAGCATAATTTTCATGCCGCGTTTATGGGCTTCATCGACGAGTGCTTTAAAAGCTTCATTGCCGCCAAAGTGCGGGTCTACATTGTAGTAGTCGACAGTGTCGTATTTATGGTTGGCGTTGGCTGTGAAAATAGGGCACAAATACAAACCATTCACGCCAAGATCTTGCAGGTAATCGAGCTTATCGATCACGCCCCATAAATCGCCACCCATAAAGTTGTCGGATACAGGTCTGGTTCCCCAAGGTTGCACGTTGGCAGGTGATGTTTCAGGGCGACCATTAGCAAAGCGCTCTGGGAATATTTGGTACCAAATGGTGTCTTTTATCCACGTCGGTGTCTTTAAAACGTCACGAGGGTTTATGTAAGGAAAACAGAAGAAATTACTTAAGTTGCTCAGCTCGATTTCTGCGTTTTCAGTCGTTGAAATGTCGGCGCAGCGTTTTTCTCCAAATAGAATCTTTTCGCCGCCTTTTCCGTACAAAATAAAGCCATAGCGGCTACGACGTTTCGGTGGAGTAAACTCTGCAAACCAGTGGTCGTGGTACTCGGTTTCCCCTTCATGAATCATGGTCACTTCATTGCCACCCACCCAACCGTGTGCATCACTGCCACCTAGGTTGCCACCATCGAGGCCACCTTCTGCCCAGTGGTACGGGTCGCCTATCCAAAGTGAAACCTTGTCTAGTTCGCCTTTTGCACAGCGTAAGCGAAGGTGAAGCGTTTCATTGTTGTAAGCGTAGCTGTCTGCACTTTTTGCTGAGTGAGTCAGCGAGCTTTTTGTAATCGGTTTGTTGATAACTGAATTTGTAATAGCCATAGCGGAAATCATCCCTAATTATTATTCTTTAACTGCACCGCTGACGAGGCCGGTAGTAATGTGTTTTTGAGTCGCAACAAATAGCAAAGTGATGGGCACTGCAACCAATAATGAACCCGCGGCAAACAGCGTGAAATTCTCCGCTGAGTTAGATGAAATCCAACTGAAAATACCGATGGCTAGCGTCATTTTTTCTTCGCTGCGTAAGATAAGCGTAGGTAAAATGAAGTCCATCCAAGGTGCGGTGAAAGACACTAAACCAACAAACACTAAGATAGGTTTCGCGAGAGGGAGAATGATCTCGAGGAAAATCGTCATGTGGCCTGCGCCATCAATTTTTGCTGCTTCATCTAATGAAGTGGGAATGGCATCGAAATAACCTTTCACCAACCAAATCATGAATGGTAATGAGCCCGTTACATACACAAATAACAAGCCAGCATAGGTATCAATCAATCCCATTTTCGATAGCAAGATGTAGATAGCCGTCATCGAAAGAAAGGCCGGGAACATCTGCAATACAAGAATGCTCATCATAATGTTGCGCTTACCATTGAAGCGGTAGCGAGAGAACACAAACGCTGAAATAGTCACGACAACCAGTGAGATAACCATATTCGCTGTCGCGAGAAGAAAGGTGTTTTTATACCAGTCTAAATAGGGTGTGTCCGTGAATAACGCGCGGTAGTGGTCGAGCGTAAAGTCAATACTTGTGAAAGAAGAACTGAATAAGTTATTCCCCGTTTTGAATGAAGCTAGTACTGTCCAAATCACTGGGCCAAGTACTAATAATGCGTTGGCAATGAGAAATAAGTACACGACTAGGGTGCCTATTTTGCCAATGTATTTGTCCATGTTAATTAACTTATCCGTACTATTTAAATTAGCCATGTTACATACCTACATCGTCTTTGAATGACTTCATGCGGCTGAATTGCCATATCGCAATACCAGACAAGAACAAGAAGATAATGATTGAGATAACCGAAGCGATTTGATACTGCTGGAAGTCGAGCGTGAGCTTGTAAATCCAAGTGATCAGAATGTCGGTATGTCCTGCAAATCGATATTCAGGGTTGATAGGACCCCCTTCGGTTAACAGGTAAATCGCCCCAAAGTTATTGAAGTTATGGGCAAAGGTCATGACCAACGATGGGGCCACTTGGTGCAACACCATAGGCAGGGTGATTTCTTTAAATTGCTGGAACTTGCTTGCACCATCGACTTCACTGGCTTCATAAAGTTCGCTTGAAATGTTAGTCAGCGCCCCTGCGATAAGTAGCATAAAGTAAGGTGCGCCAACCCAAACACTCACCGCGATAACGGTAATTTTTGCGGTGAAAGGGTCTGATAAGAAGGCAATCGAATCAAAGCCCCACGAGTTTAACGTTGCGTTGACTGGTCCAATACCATTCAGTAGCAAGCGGAACATCAATAAGGTCACGAAAGCAGGAATGGCATAAGGGAGAATAAAGATAAAGCGCCATGCTTTTTTGGCTTTAATGTTTCGATTTTGTAGCGCAAGCGCCAGTAAAAAACCAAACCCACAAGTACATATGGTGGCAAAAAATGCCCACAGAACCGTCCAAGAAGCGACACCGAAGAAAGTGCTCGACCATATTTTCAGTTCAAATAGTGAAACAAAGTTTTTAAACCCCACCCAATCTACAAGGTTTCTTGGTGGGATATGATGAGGTGCCGAATAGTTAGTGAAAGAGACGAGTACCGTAATTATGATTGGTAAAATAATGAATGCGATACTGGCAATAAAAGCTGGCGATAGCATGATGAACGCGAACTTTTGGTCGTAAATGTCTTTAAATTGTTCTCGAAGGTTCAGTCGTGACTTAAGGCTGACTTTTGCATCTTGGACATTAGCGATGTACAGACAGATGAATAAGAAGCTGTAGAGTAGGGCTATGACCCCTTCGACCAACATAAAGACCGAGTTATCGCCCTGTAATATTTTAAAGCCTTCACGAACTTGAGCGACATCTCCTAAAGTGACTAAGCCTTTTAGCGAGGCCAACAGCTCCGGGAGAATCAACAATGTGATTAGCTGCATGGCTAAAAATACACCGCCTTTTATCCAATGACCTTTTACGATCTGTGTACTCCCCATAATAAGGAGTGAAGCGGGCATTCGCGATGCCGGCTGATTCTCTGTTAACAACATTGTTTATCTCTATTGTTTAGGTTGTCGTTATGTATTCGTTTTCTGGTCACGCCCTGAACTAGCGCTGTGGCTTTATGACACAGCGCATGAGCTAAGTCGCTTGTGAGTCGCGACGGGAGTTCAGAGGTTACTCTTGTAATTCTATTTGTTCTTCGATGATCGAAAGCGCACGGTCTAGAACAGAACTCGCAGGTTTATCGTTTACCCAGTAGTCTGTAATAGCACTGGCCATTGGTGACCAAATGAAGCCCATTTCAGGAATAGATGGCATTGCGTCTGAGTAGAAACCTTGCGTAATAATGGCGTAAGTTGCTTCATCGGCATCAACAATGATCTCTTCCATAACTGACTGGATAGGAGGGAGTGCTCTTGACATCTCATAGCGTTTTTTCAGCATCGCGTCGGAAGTAAGGTAGTCAGCAAATAATTGTGCGGCTTTCGGATACTCAGTGTAAGAAGACACAACCGCAAGACGAACAGTTGCAAAAGTGCGTGGTTGTTGGCCTGCTAATTTTGGCATAGGTACAACACCAAGATTTATCCCTGATTCTTGATACCCTTCGATTGCCCAAGGGCCGTCGATAATAGCGGCGACTTTTCCTTCATTAAATAAGCCACGACGTACTTGCGGGTTGCGCATATCAACTGGATTTGAATTGTTGGCCACTTGCAGGGTTTTCATTGCTTCTAAGCCTTGTTGGGCTTTTTCAGAGTTGATGCCGATGTCTTTTGCATCGGTACCGTTATTACCAAATTCGTATGCGCCGTAAAGCGTGACAAACATACGAGACTCGTAATAGTTCTGTATGTCCCAAAGCAGTGCGTATTTATGCTCTTGCTTATTGTTGAAAGTTTTTGAAAATTCAATAATTTCTTCAAAAGTTTCAGGTGCTTTAGTCAGTAAATCTTTATTGTAGAACAGAGCGGTAGTGGCGAAGCTAACTGGGAAGCCATAGCTCACCCCTTCAGCTTGAGACGCATTAATCGCATTTGGCATAAAAGTATTCGAGATACGTTCGGCAGATACCAGATTCTCCATCGCCCCACCTGCCACGACTAATCGCCCCAATAAGTCATGTTCAATCTCGACTACATCTGCCACGCGAGCAGAGCCGCCATCCTGAATCAAACGAGAAGCGGCATCGATAGGCGCTAACCCACGGAATGAAAAATCAATATCGTATCCTAACTCCTTATTAAAGGACTGAGCGGCGTACTCCATGTAGTCGAGTGTTGTTTTGTCGGTCCAGATTAACAACTCAGCCCCATTTTCTGGCTGAATTGTGTCTGCGTTTGCATCGGCTGCAACCGTTAATGTACTGGTCGTTAACGTTGCCGCCATTAAGGCTGCCGCGAATAGATTCTTTTTCATTCCTGAATTTTTCATACTGACACCGCGCTAGTTAAATTCTTAGTAGTCGTTCGTTAAGTACTACTATGGTATGTCTCGCCGACAATATGTCAACATTACCTGGTTAAAATGCCAGCATATTTGTGATGATTGTCACCTTCTGTTTGTGCTTTTTACATCTAGTAGCTATAGGGTTTTATGTCTTGTTTATTGGGGCTTTTGAACAGTGCTTTGTTCTTTTTGATACTTAGATTAATGAAAAGCCTACCGTTTGTGATGGTGATCAATAATCTCCGCAGTCAAGGGTGATTGATCTCTCATTTCTAAATTCAATAGGAAGCAAAACATTTATAATTCTAGAACAATAAATAGGCGTTCATTACGGACGACTATGTTTTTCTGGTTAAATGTTGCGAAATCAGCAAGCCTATCAAGAGACACAGTGGATAGATAAAGAGAAACAGTGAACAAAAATAACCCTACAAATAACAACAAATGATTCAGTGAAGAATCAATAAGGAATGACCGTGAAAAAAACATTATTGTCTGTAGTGATCACCAACACTTTACTTATTAGTGCTGGCGCTTCGGCTGCTGATGACCGAACTATGTCTCCAAGTGATATCTTTTTTTATGACGCTTTAAAATTTGGTGGGCATGTTGGAACATCGATTGAAGTCGAAGAGAAAAACATCACTGATTTTGCATCATGGGGTGGCGGCAAGTCTAAAGAGCGTACAACGACTCATGAAGTGTTTAACGTCTTCTATAATAACGCGGCGTGGAATGCGACCGCACTTTACGCGTTCAAACTTGAAAATCGTAAGAAAAAGAAAGGCGATTACGCAGAAACAGAAAATGGATATAAGCACTTATTATCATTAAACAAAAGTTTTCAACTAGGAAATGGCTGGGGAACGGGCTTGATCTATGAGTTGGAATATACAAAGGGTGATATTGTTACCTCTGCGAAAGTAGACGGCTTGAAAACCACGAAAGCTGAGCACAGTATTCGTCCATACCTTACGTACTGGAATAATGAATATTCAGCGGGTTTCTATTCAAACCTAGAGTACCTATACAACGATTCAGATAAGAGTGTTTGGGGTTCTCGTGAAGAGGAAGGTTACAGCCTCTTATTTAAACCTTACAAGCGCTTTGGTCAGTGGGAAGTTGCAGCTGAGCTTTACTATCAAGTTAAAGAAAATAAAGCGAAAACCGCTAACGGTTCACTCAATGAAGCCAGCGATTTCACCGAGATGTATATTGAACCAATCGTTCAGTACAGCTTTGAAGAAGCCGGCACTATGTACGTTCGTGCTCGTATTGGTGAAAACGAAACGAAACATACAGACGGTTGGGCAAAGAACGAAACTTTCTTCAAAGATATTCGTAAGGCAACTTTAGGCTATGAGCAAGCAATTGGCGACGATTGGTTGGTAAAAGGCGAACTTGAGTGGGCTAAAGACACAGAGACTTTCTCTAAGCTGAAAGGCGAAGAGAAAACTGTAGAACAAGAAACAATGTACCTACAAGCGCTTTACCGCTTCTAAGTGGTATTAATCACAACTCAAATGACAGAGTAATATTATGATCAAAGTTTCAGATATCGCCCAAATCGTTGGTGGAAAAATTGAAGGTGATAACACGGTAGAAATATCGAAGATTCGCCCAGTTTCCAGCGTAGAAGAGGGCGGCTTAGCCATTGTCTTTGCTAAAGCCGATTTAAAAGGGCTATCTGAAACTTTGGCTGATGTCATTGTTGGGCCAGAAGCCATTTTACAGACTAAAGCAAAAACAAAAATCGTGATTGAGAAGCTCGAAGCTGAGAAGCTCAATCAACTAATGCGTCATTATAAAGTTCAAAAATATCAATTATTTGATCAAGGGAATACATCAGATACTCCCGATGTTTATATCGGAAAGCATTGTCAAATAGGTGAAGGTTGCCATTTCATGCCCGGTGTTAAAATCATGAACGGTGTAACAATCGGCAATAACGTTGCAATTCATGCCAATACAGTCATCAAAGAAGGCACTGTGATTGGTAACAATGTCACCATCGACTCTAACAACTCCATTGGTAATTACAGCTTCGAATACATGACCGGGCACAACACCCGTTATGAACGCGTGGAAAGTGTGGGTCGAGTGATCATTGGTGATGAAGTTGAAATTGGCTGTAATAACACCATCGACAGAGGCACTTTAGGCGACACCGTTATTGGTCGTGGAACCAAAATAGATAACCTAGTGCAAATAGGGCATGACTGCAAAATAGGCCAGCATTGTTTACTGGTATCTCAGGCTGGTTTTGCGGGCCACACTACCTTGGAAGATCATGTCATTGTTCATGGTCAAGCCGGTACCGCAGGGCATCTTACTATCGGTAAAAACTCCGTTATTAAAGCCAAATCAGGTGTGAGCCACTCTTTCCCTGCCAATAGTGATCTGTTCGGTTATCCGGCGAAAGATGCACGTTCTTATTATAAAAACTTAGCCGTATTGAACAAATTAACTCATCAAAAAAACAGTAACCCCCGTCCAAACTCTAAATCGTTAGAACTTGATAGAGACAAAAGAGCGGTGGTACCGAAAAAGAGCTTAATAGCGAGACTATTTCGTTTATAGGTTGCCGAAGCGAGAGCTTTAAAAAATCAAAGCCCTAACTCGCGATGACTAAGACGGAATAGAACCCTACATATATAAAAAATAATAAGGAAATGACAATGAAACGTACTCTACTTGTAGCCGCACTTTTATCTTCAGCGTTAATGGGCTGTGCGAGCACAGCTGACACGCCAGCAGCTGATCAAATGAAAGCAACAGGTCCTTTCGCCGATTGTAATCTCGCCACGGTGGAAGATCGCGGGCCAATTCGTCCTTCACTTTATGTTATAGGCACTTTCCCTGATGGCCAGTGGATCCACATGGAAAACCGTCAAATGTCGCATAAAGGCAAAGGTATTTACCAAGTGGTAAGCGAAGAAAAAGCGGGCAACGTAAGTTTGCAGTTCGCAACGATGGGCTGGTCTCCACAATTTACCGCAGCTGGCATGTCGATGACGGCAGGTTATGAGAAAGCGCTAAAACGCGGTGGCTTTGCAAAAAACACAACCGTTAATATTCCAGAAGATGGCAAATATTTATGGAGTGTTGAAATTAGCGAAGATAAGAAGCCGGTTCGCGCATTGGTTAAAGCGTGTAAATAAGCGATGTAGCCAACCTACATGACCCACTCTATATCACTATTTATAACCACGCTTTATAAACTCGTGGTTGAACGCAGTGATACAGATGAAAGGTGCTCTGAATATCAGAGTACCTATGTTTTAAACATAAACCCTAAATGATTAACGTTTACGTCTTTTTAGCCAGTAACTTGAGAGCTCCAGTCACTGGCTAAAAAGATTTTTACCTATCAAGATTTAACCCGTATTCGGAGTTTCAAATGGCAACAGTTAGCCTGCGTAAAGTAGAAAAACAGTACGATAATGGTTTTAAAGCCGTACACGGAATTGACTTAGATATTCACGAAGGTGAGTTCATGGTATTTGTGGGGCCGTCTGGTTGCGCCAAATCTACCACATTGCGAATGATTGCTGGCTTAGAAGATATCTCAGCAGGCGAAGTGCGTATTGGCGATAGAGTGGTGAATGATTTAGCGCCTAAAGAGCGTGGTATTGCCATGGTATTCCAAAACTATGCGTTGTACCCACACAAAACGGTCTTCGATAACATGGCCTTTGGTTTGAAAATGCAAAAGCGACCAAAAGAAGAGATCAAACAACGCGTAGAAGATGCCGCTGAAAAACTAGAAATTACCGATCTCCTGTACCGTAAGCCTAAAGAAATGTCGGGTGGTCAGCGTCAGCGTGTCGCGGTGGGGCGAGCCATTGTTCGTAAACCGGACGTGTTCTTATTTGATGAGCCTCTATCCAATCTTGATGCCAAACTGCGTGTTTCGATGCGTGTAAAAATTGCACAACTACACAAGTCTCTTAAAGATGAAGGTAACCCTGCGACCATGATTTATGTCACGCACGATCAAACGGAAGCTTTAACCTTAGGCGACCGAATTTGTGTATTAAATCAAGGTAACATTATGCAAGTGGACACGCCGACCAACTTGTACAACGCACCACAGAACAAGTTTGTGGCGGGTTTTATCGGCTCCCCAGCCATGAATCTAGTGAACACAATCCTACGCAAGTTAGGTGATGATATTTACGTGGAACTTGCCCCAGGCGCGCAAATTATTATCCCTAAACGTTTACAAGAAAAGCTTGTGGATCATATTGATAAGCCAGTGTGTCTAGGCATTCGACCTGAACACATAAATATTGCCGCTGATGATGAGATGGTGAACGTACACCCTGGTGAGCTGACCGTGGTTGAAAACTTAGGGAATGAAAAATACCTGTATTTCAAATTGGGTGATAACGAAATTGTCGCGCGAGTGAACAACCAAAGCATAAGTACATCAGATATTGGCAGCCAAGTACGCTTTAATTTTGATTCTGCTTTTTGCCATATTTTTGATGGTGAAACCGAACAGAACCTGACGTTGTAAAATCAGGCCTTATTGGCATTAACTATCGTAGATGAATGGTTTCAATAGAACGTTCTAACACCTCTCCTTAATAATATGCCCTAAGTATCTCACTTTGGCTTAAGGGTATAATAAAAATATAAATGAATCCTGAGAAATTATTCTCAAGATACTGTCGCGCCTCAATTAAACAGAACTTATATAAGGAAGGTTTTATTCGTACAGCTGACTTCATCGCTTCTGACATTATTTAACGCGGCCGTAATGGTTGTATGGGAGGGAGACTATATAGCATGCTCACGAAACACGACCTGATAGTTAAATCGCGTGACAAGAATATAAAACAATAACCTACACCAACATAACGTGAATAAAGGACGACACATGAAGAATAAGCTTATTGTGCTATCAGCATTACTGGCTTCCCTACCTGCTATGGCAGATTGGAACCAGGCCTATTTCCGTGGTACAGCCAATAACTGGCAAGCTGAATCTATGGTTAAAGTGAAAGCAAACCACTGGCAAATAGTGAAAAAATTTAATACCGGTGATGGAACGAACTCTCCTAGTTTTAAGGTTGATCGCTTTGGTGATTGGTCTGAAAACTACCCTCTATCAAATTTCTCTGTTGACCCTAATAAAACCTACGAAATTAATTTCTATGACGACACGAATAAAGTGGTGGTCCATGAAAAACTTCCCTTTGATATGCGTGATGAAACCATGTATTTCGTGTTTCTTGACCGTTTCTATGATGGCGATTCAGCCAATAATACATCGACGGGTGCCGACATGTATTCGGCAGACAAATCGGATTTCAAAAAATACTTTGGTGGTGACTTAAAAGGTTTAACCGCAAAGCTAGATTACTTGCATGATATGGGGATCACGGCCATTTGGATAACGCCTCCAGCTGATAATATTAACGTACCTGACAGTCGGGGGGGAGCGGGTTACCACGGCTACTGGGGACGTGACTTCTTTAAAGTCGACGAGCATCTGGGTACCGTTGCCGATTTTAAAGCATTAAAGACGAAAATGGATAGCTACGGCATGAAACTCGTGCTGGACTATGCGCCTAATCACTCTAACCCTGATGATGAAGGGGAGTACGGTGTACTTTATAAAAAGGGTGTCCGAGTTACCGACTACAAAAATGATAATGCAGGGTATTACCATCATAATGGAGCGATCGCTGAAAACGGTAAAGATTGGGAATGGAACGACGCATGGGCAGTTCGTAATAAAACCTTGTTTAACTTAACCGATTTTGACCAACGTAAAGATGGCCCAGCGCGTCAGTACTTGATTGATGGCGCGAAATTCTGGGTAGACTTAGGGGTGGATGCGATTCGTATTGATGCGGTGAAACATATGGATAAAGAGTTTATCCAAGATTTTACTGGCCAAATAAACGCGTACGCGAAGAAAAGCCAAGGTAAAGATTTCTATTTCTTTGGTGAGTGGATGGATTCAGGTGCTGACGCAACGGGATCAAACTTTGCCTCTATCGATTTTGCCAATACATCAGGCTCTGCATTGCTTGATTTTGGTTTGAGAAACACCATCGAAAACGCCTTGCTACAACACAATGGAACTGGCATGTATGCCATTAATAACTACATGAAGCTGAGAGACCAAAAATTCACAAGCAGTGATTGGCAAGTGGTGTTCTTAGATAACCACGATGCGTCACGTATCTCTACCGTTTTACGCTCAGACGCGAAGAACTTTGGCGCAGGCAAAGACAAGTGGGGTGGTCGTCAAAGTGTTGCATTTGCACAAGACAGAGTGGAGCTGGGTTTAGCGCTTATTATGACCTCTCGTGGCATTCCATGTATTTACTATGGAACAGAGCACTACGCAGCTAACTTCACTACCAATGGTTTTGGCCAACAAGGTAATGACCCATACAACCGTGAAATGATGCCAAGCTTTGATAAAACGACCAATGCTTACAAGATGATAAAAACATTAAGTAAGCTTCGTAAGGACAGCTATGCGGTTCAGCAAGGTGATTATATCGAGCGTTGGATAAGCAATGATGTATTGGTATATGAACGTAACGCAGGCGATGACGTAGTTGTGGTTGCAATGAACCTCGGTCAAGGTACATCGGTTAACGCGGTGAATTTAGGATTGGCAAATGGAACTTACGACAGTGTATTAGGCACTGACCAAGTGGTTGTTTCTAATGGCAGCGGTACATTTAATCTAGACCAAAATGAAGTGGTTATCTTACGCACTAAGCACTAACAGATAATACAGGCTATTGATAACGGTTTTACTGGTTTTCGATTGAGTCTCAACAGCATAAACCTCGCATATAGTGTGCGAGGTTTTTTTGTTTTTCTTCGCTTGAACTAGTGGAATATTCTTCATTTTATCGAATTCCAACTAAAATCCTGCCCAAGGGTGTCTTTTCTACAAGAAAACTAGTCGAAGCCTTAACCATGATCTACAATACGGCAAAATTCTAACTCGACTATTTTCAGGAAGAGCTGCATGTACATGAGCACTGATGAGGTTCGCAACGCGTTCCTTAAGTTCTTTGAGAGCAAAGAACACCAAATCGTAGACAGTTCATCGTTAGTTCCACATAACGATCCAACCCTGCTATTTACTAATGCAGGTATGAACCAATTCAAAGATTGCTTCTTAGGCGCCGAAAAACGTGCCTACACTCGAGCAACTACGGCTCAGCGTTGTGTACGTGCGGGTGGTAAACACAATGACCTTGAAAACGTAGGTTTCACGGCTCGTCACCACACGTTCTTCGAAATGCTAGGTAACTTCAGCTTTGGCGACTACTTCAAAGAAGAAGCGATTGGCTTTGCTTGGGAATTCCTGACTGAAACACTAGGTCTGCCAAAAGATCGCCTGTTAGTCACGGTTTACGAGACAGATGACGAAGCATTCGAAATCTGGAACAAGAAAGTGGGCATCCCAGCTGACAAGATTGTTCGCATCGGTGACAAAGAAGGTGGCAAGAAGTTTGAATCTGATAACTTCTGGACAATGGGTGACACAGGTCCTTGTGGTCCATGTACTGAAATCTTCTACGATCACGGTGAGCACATTTGGGGCGGTCGTCCTGGTACACCTGAAGAAGATGGTGACCGTTTCATCGAGATTTGGAACAACGTATTCATGCAGTTCAACCGTCACGCTGACGGCACTATGGAACCGCTACCTAAGCCAGCTGTAGATACTGGTATGGGTATTGAGCGTATCTCTGCAATCATGCAGGGTGTTCACTCTAACTACGAAATTGATGTATTCCAAAAGCTAATCAAAGCGACAGCAGAAGTAGTCGGTCACGACGACCTATCGAACCAATCGCTGCGCGTTATCGCTGACCACATCCGTTCTTGTTCATTCCTAATCGCTGATGGCGTAATGCCTTCAAACGAAGGTCGTGGCTACGTTCTACGTCGTATTATTCGTCGTGCAGTGCGTCACGGTAACAAGATTGGTGCACAAGGCGTGTTCTTCCACAAACTTGTGGGTGTACTGGCTGAAGTGATGGGTTCTGCAGCTGAAGAGCTTAAGAAACAGCAAGAGCTTGTTGAAAAAGTACTTCGCATCGAAGAAGAGAACTTTGGTCGCACGCTAGAGCGCGGCATGGTTATCCTGAACGACGCATTAGACGCACTTGAAGGTAAAGAGCTTGACGGTGAAACAGTCTTTAAACTTTACGATACATACGGCTTCCCAGCTGACCTTACTAACGATGTAGCTCGCGAACGTGACTTTACTATCGATGAAGAAGGCTTTGAGAAGGCGATGGAAGCACAGCGTAAGCGTGCACGTGAAGCGGGTCAGTTCGGTACTGATTACAACGCAACGATCAAAGTAGACACGAACACTGAATTCTGTGGTTACACAGGCACTGAAGGTGCGGGTGAAATTTCTGCGTTATTCGTTGACGGTGAAGAAGTATCTTCACTATCGGCTGGCGACAAAGCAATCATCATCCTTGAAGAGACACCATTCTACGCTGAGTCAGGCGGCCAATGTGGTGACGCGGGTACGCTAAGCACAGCGTCAGGTCTATTCAAAGTACAAGATACTCAAAAGCTAGGTAATGCATTTGCACACCACGGTGAGCTAGTTGAAGGCGTATTTGCTCAAGGCGATAAAGTAGAAGCGCGCGTTGATGCTGAGCGCCGTGCTGCTATCTCACTAAACCACTCTGCAACTCACTTACTTCACTCAGCATTGCGCGAAGTGCTAGGTGAGCACGTTGCTCAGAAAGGTTCTTTAGTTAAGCCAGACAACCTACGTTTTGACTTCTCTAACCTTGAAGCGGTAACACCAGCACAGATTAAAGAAGTAGAGCGTCTAGTTAACGCACAAGTTCGTAAGAATCATGTGATTGAAACGAACATCATGGACATCGAGTCAGCGAAAGAAAAAGGTGCGATGGCACTGTTTGGCGAGAAGTACGATGATGAAGTTCGCGTTCTGTCTATGGGCGATTTCTCTACTGAGCTTTGTGGTGGTATCCACGCAAGCAACACGGGTGATATCGGTCTATTCAAGATCATTTCAGAAGGTGGTATCGCTGCTGGTATTCGTCGTATTGAAGCGGTAACGGGTGAAGCAGCTCTAGATGCAGTAGAAGCTCAGGCTAACGCTTACGAAGAGAAGCTTGCTGAATCAGCTAAGAAAGCGAAATCGCTAGAGAAAGAAATCCAACTACTTAAAGAAAAGATGGCTGCAGCTGAAGGTGCAAACATCATGGGTAAAGTAGAAGAGATCTCTGGTATTAAGGTACTGGTTGCTGCCATTGAAGGTGCAGACAACAAGAACCTACGTACTATGGTTGATAATGCTAAAAACCAAGTGGGTAGCGGCATCATCCTGATTGCGAACGTAGCAGACGGTAAAGTTGGCTTAATTGCTGGCGTAACTAAAGACCTTATCGGCAAAGTTAAAGCGGGTGACCTCGTTAAGATGGTTGCTGAGCAAGTTGGCGGTAAAGGCGGCGGTCGTCCAGATATGGCTCAAGCGGGTGGTACTGACGTTGAAGCACTACCTGAAGCGCTTAAATCAGTACGTATTTGGCTTGAAGAGCGTCTTTAAGCTTAAGTAATTGATACAAAGATGCCCAATCAACTGATTGGGCATCTTTTATTTAGCCCATTGGAAGAACGTCTGAAAAAGGTTTGATTGAGATTAACCAAGAAGGCTAATGGTAACGTTAGACTCCTTGGTTAATTTTTTATTGCTTCGCCATGACGCGGAGTATGTGTTTTTTTGTCATATATAGACATTGGTCTTGGGAAGGTGAGGACGGGTGAAAATGCCTCTTATCGTGCAGAAATTTGGTGGAACGTCGGTGGGTTCAATTAAACGAATCCATCATGTAGCAGAAAAAATCATTGAAGCGAAAAATGAAGGGAACCAGATCCTGGTTGTCGTTTCTGCTATGTCAGGTGAAACAAATCGGTTAGTTAACTTAGCTTCACAAGTTGATAGCGTACCAAACGCTAGAGAGTTGGATGTGCTGTTAACGGCCGGAGAACAAGTTTCCATGGCTTTGTTGGCGATGACGTTGCACAAGTTGGGTTATGAAGCGACATCGATGACTGGCTATCAAGCCAAAATACACACCGATTCTAATCATAATAATGCGACGATTGAGCGTATTGATACCGCTCCTATTAAAGCGCTGTTAGATGATGACCAGATTGTCATTGTTGCAGGTTTTCAAGGCGTTAATGCGAAAGGTGATATCACAACCTTAGGGCGAGGTGGTTCAGACACCACGGCCGTTGCGTTGGCAGGCGCCCTTCAAGCGAAAGAGTGTCAGATATATACCGATGTTGATGGCGTATATTCCTGCGACCCTAGAGTGGTTAAGCAATCTAAGAAATTAGATACCTTAGACTTTCCCTCTATGGAAGAAATGGCTCGCAGAGGCGCTAAGGTTTTACACCTTCCATGTGTTCAACATGCGTGGCGACACAATGTACCATTGAGAGTGCTTTCGAGCTTTGAAGAAGGCGAGGGAACTCTTATCGCGGGTAATGACTGTTTGAATGATATTGCTGGGATAGCCATTCAAAGAGATATGGTTCGCGTCGAGTGTTTGAATCAAGATTTACCGTCTCTCATGTCGCATTGCCATTTATTAGGGATTGAAGTCTGTAGTGTGATCGAGGAAGCAGAACGGGCAGCACTCATTATCAAACCGGACATAAGTGCTAAATTAAAACTAGTTTTTGACGAGAAAATCCGTAATAGTGAACAGGTTAGTTTGTTAACTGTGGTAGGAAGCCGAACACAAGAAATTGTGGTCAGTTCACATGGATTGTTGTCTGAAGGCGAAATTGATGTACAGCATCACTTATTGCAACAGCAGTCTTTAACTTTGGTGATATCACCAACGCAAGTCGATATGGCTGCTAACATATTACACAATGCATACATCGTAGCGCGTGAAACACAGGGTTATCCTAAAAAAGAAGTGCATTTTGGTTAAATAAACTCAATCGATAGTTTACGAAAATATAACTTTTGTTGGATAATGCTCGCGTAGCTAGATAAATTTAGAGATTACTCAAGGAGCAAAGAATGCTAATTTTGACTCGCCGCGTTGGCGAAACACTGATGATTGGTGACGAAGTAACAGTTACTGTACTAGGCGTTAAAGGTAACCAAGTACGTATTGGTGTTAACGCACCTAAAGAAGTATCTGTTCACCGTGAAGAGATCTACATGCGCATTCAAGCTGAAAAAGGTAATGGTAACGTTGCACCCGGCAACTACTAATACTTTTGCGTAGAGAAGAGGCTAGCATTGTTGCTAGCCTTTTTTGATCTTGGGAGAGCAAAATCACAAGTTAGTGATTGGTTAATTCAATAACTGGCTTAGTTCTAGATGTTGGGCTGAATGCTTGATATAGAAAAGTTACGCCGCCTGAGTTAACTCTTGTTGAGCATGATGATATTTGTTTGCCATAGTTCAAGTTTTACTGACTTACCCTATGGTGAAATAGATCATCCCGTAGTATGGTGCAAACAGCAGTGACACTTATTGCGAGATAAATTAGATAATTGTTTTCTGCTGTTTATTATTGCCAATCTTTCACCTTAATTTTTAAGGGAAAAAGCGCGATTTGAAGCTTATAAGTTCAATTTGCAAGCGCTTTGATTAAATAGCAAACGGTTGAGTGTTTTTGTCCAATTTTTTTCAATAAAGTGTTTGACATATTTTCGGTAAAACGTAATATGTGCCTCCGCAAGACGGTGAGGTGGCCGAGAGGCCGAAGGCGCTCCCCTGCTAAGGGAGTATGTGGTTTGTAGCCGCATCGAGGGTTCGAATCCCTCCCTCACCGCCATTTCTTGCTCGTTTGAATTTGCAAGCAAACACAGAAGTAACAATGTGCGCCCTTAGCTCAGCTGGATAGAGTACCTGGCTACGAACCAGGCGGTCGGAGG
>NZ_JBGONU010000044.1:0-40915 GCF_041439295.1 Vibrio sp. 1F253
TTAGTGATTGTACTCACTTAACTCAGTGTCCAAAACTGCTGGTGCGGATCAGTTTAACTTAGCCTCAAAGAATGGACAGCAAGACGCACAGTATAAGCTTGCTGTTATTTACTACCTGGGGAAAATTGTGCCTAAAAATGATGTTACAAGCTATATGTGGTTAAACATCAGTCAATACAACGGAAAAGATATTCAAAATATGAAAGGAATAATATTTGATGACTTAAGCCAAGCTGATATTGATGAAGCTCAATTCAGATCAATAGAATGTGTCGAATCCCTGTATGAACACTGCAATTGGTAATTTTTGGTACGCAATCAGAACTATGCTGTAATGGTTTATACTCGCGGCTGTTTCCATAGCTCGAAAATAAAAACATTCCCTTCGTTAATATCCGAGGCTACGGTGATGAGAATGAGAATTTAAATTTTTACTTAGTTATAGCACGCACACTAGGAATGAGTGTTCGATAGGCAAAGTGTGAGCTTTTACTCTCAGTTACGTTTCCGTTGTATTTTTCTCACCCTATATTTTCACTAAATGTTTGAACTTCCCATATCATAACGCTCGACTCAACTGACGCCTAAAGAAAGGTCCTTCACCTACCGAGCGCACTATTTTTCTCAAGATCAACACACGCAATCTGTAACAGAGAAAAGTATCACCAACTTGCCCTACATAATCACCAAGCACACGACCAATGACTACTGCTGCAACACAAACTCGTGGGCCAATCGCAGCAAGAAGAGCAGCATCAAAAAACGTCTCATCATGGGATACAATTGCGGAACCGTTCCAAGTTCGAACCATATCCCTACTCACAAGAAGACTATCCCATTCTTTGGCTAATTTAACCTGCTGAAAGATATCAAGAGGTACTGGAATGACGGTAGTAAGTTCTTCGGCTGAACAGGCACCAACGATTGGCATGGTGTCTTTGCTCAACTTACCTGTCGTTACATCGGCTAAAAATAAACGTTGTTCCGGTAGCACAGAGCACAGCGCTCGCAACATTAATTGCTCATCCACTGACTGGCCAACCCAAACAACATAATCGCCATCGCATTCGAGGTTCTGATAGCTCTGCAATATGGGCAGTCCTATATGGCCGGCTAACCATGGCCATAAGTCTGGATCATTAATAAGATCACATACCCCCCTAAACCAATTACTACGTAGAGCATCTCCCTGCTGCGTACCATAATTATTTAACGGACCGTAAGTCAACGGGTCACTCAGCTCTACTACCCGCTTCTTTTCATCTGGCGCAAGAAGATAATTCAAAATGCCAGCAGCTGCGCCTCCTGTAACAAAGTGAGTCACCTTACGAAGGGTCATGACTAAACTCACTTATCATATCAGCACATCGTCTCTCTATTCTCATCATCGATCCTTGTCTGCTACCAACTGCTAATCACTTATCGAGCTCCATAACCTTAGAGTTCATAAGTTGGTTTACTCTATTGTTTCTATTCCCCGGTTAGACGAACAAATATACGTAGGAACGCAACATTTACCACGTTTTATCAAGGTCTTTTGCATAAAGCAGAATGGCTCGCTGGTAACTTTTGATTTTCTTACTCTCAGTGGTTGATAACAATAACTTAATTAGTAACGCCGTTGCTTCTTTGTGTCGTTCTAAGTTGTACAAACACATGGCATAGAACGGCTGTACTTCCAGTGAATCAGGGTATTCAGCAATGGTTCGCTCAAAATACTCTAACGCTTCAGTGTATTTACCCAAACTGCGATAAGTACTCGCCAACCCAAACAGAGCATCAACACGTTCAGTTATGGAAAGATCCCCTTCCAATGCAAGATGATAATGTATAAGCGCTTGCTTCTCTTTGCCTTCATTATCATAAGACCAAGCCATGTATAAATTTGCTTTGGCTGCATATTGACTGTCATCCAATAGCGTACGCAGCAAAAGCCGAGACGCATGATAATTTCCGGCCTCTCTAAGATTGATGGCTTCGTGGATAATGGTTTTCATGTGCATCTCCTCTATAATTGACTAATAGAATGAAATTTATTTACACTCTGTGCTAACTCTCAAATCGTCCAACGATAAATTATCAATGATAAAATCTTAAACTAGATGAATAAATAGTAATAAAGGAATCCAATGTTTATAAGATTTATTGCCAGTATGGAGGAGGAAAAGCGACTCCAGCATACTCATGGTATCATTACCCAAGCACAAATGATGCTTGTCGACGGATTGATCCTTTACGAGTACCATCAGGTGCATATTAAAGAAATCTTCACTCAACTTAATGAATCACTACCATGTCCACCGTTCCACTCAAAGTCATGGCCAGACAATGCTATCTCTTGGTTTTTAGACTCAAGCGTCAAACATATATCACTCATGTATGAGCTAAAATATATATTAGAAGAATATGATTCAAAGGTGGCGACATTACATTATTCAGACGTCGGCACCATTTTATACAGAGATGACTTTCAAGTGGTGGCTAAGTCTAGCCTCTTATGAAAAACAAAATAATATATTGATAATAAAATGAACCTTCTAAAAATATATACCCTCGCCGGTTAAAATGAGAACTGCAACCCAAGCTCATAGCTCACTTCCGCCTCATCACGCTCTGCATATTCTAAATTTGCAACTAAGCCAAACACTGAGCCGAATTGAAAGACGTTATTCCACTTAAACTCATCTCTTGCTAGATCTAAGAAATCATGCTGATAGGAAACTCCCATCAACCAATGATTAGCTATTTGTTTTCTAACCATCGCTTGACAGTATGTTCCACGCTCGGAATATGGTGAACTGTAATCACTATCAGCACGATAGTTTACTGCTCCACAGGATAAAGAGCTGGCCATTGCCCCTCCCAAACGCCCAATGAGTCCTCCGCCAGCTTGCCAACTATCTACCTCCGAACTAAATCGAGTGAGAAAGTCTGCTTTTCCTTCAACGAATACGTAGTCAAAAACTTGAGCACTGACATCTAAGTATACCCCTCCCATCGTCTTATTCTCTGTATTGTCATACTTATCGTTAAGGTAAGGTTTTAACGCTCCCGACTTAAAACTAGCTCCTTTATAACCAAATCCTATGTGAGAAAAATTATCAACAATCTCACTTGATGCAAAGCTTGAACACGAAACTAACAACATCAGAGGAACAACTTTAGTTATCATAATACGATATCCTGTGGCACTTTTTTGACATGAAAGTTTATTCTGTACATTGCATATTGACAGCAACATACGGAAATAAACTATAACAAATCAATATGTAACATCCGATAAATTTAAACGCAAACTATGCGTTGCGTTCACATTTCCATCGTTGTCTTAAAGCATGTTTAAATTCCAGTGCCAATCCTATCTAGGCTGTCATACCAATTCAAAACATGGCTAGTCAGCATTTCCCCTGTGAAAGCGTTACTCGTAGACAGCAGCCACTTCAACGTCCCATAGACGATATAGTCTGAATACATGGGCGCATCGCCCGATAAGTATCGTGTCTTAGTTAAATAAGATTCCAGTACTCTCATTTTTTTAAGTAAGTCGGCCTTTGCTAACTCTTGGCTGTTGCTTTGTACATTTTCTAAGCTGTCCTGAAAGTGTTTCTCTCTAGAGGAACGAAAGTAATCTTTATCGCGATCTTTAAGCTTGCAGTAAATGTCGAAGATGGCAATTTTGGCGATGTCCGAATGTAATGATGCTGCCCACTCATGGAAAAAAAGTGCCATTAAACGCCCTTTTTCACCGCCAAATAATGAAGGTGATTCAGGGTAGTGGGCCTCAAGATAATCAGCGATGTTAAACGAATCAGAGAGCACCGTTTCACCATCTTTGATGGCGGGGAGTGTAGAAAACTGCGCCTTAAACTGAGCCTGAATGTCGACAAAAGAAAGCTCAGTGGTATCAAACGCTATATTTTTGTGTATCAAGCACATTTTCGTTCGCCAACAATAAGGACTGAATTTTAAGCCATCGCCCCCACACAGTTCGTAAAAAGTGATCATAGGTGTCTTACTCCGAGAGTTGCTAAATAGGTGTAATGGTTGTGCTGGGCACAGTATGTTCAATCTTGGTCGCGGTTCTCAGTCGAGATTAAGTGGGTTCTTTAACTGCTAGAATACCTGCGGCTCCCAGCAGTAAAGCACCACTTCCTCTTGTCACAGCGGTAAGAGATAGTCGGCTCGCATCAACAATCCGTCTGGCCGAAAACGCATAAAACATCACTAAACTGAAATCAAGCAACGCCATGGTTGGGCACATCACTAATAGTTGAGGGAATACGGGTAAGTCGGGGTTGATGAATTGCGGAAAAAAAGCCGAAAAGAATAGGATGGCTTTGGGATTGCCAGCCGCGACTAAAAAGCCAGAGTAAAACAACTTTTTGTTTGAGGCCTGTAAATCTGAGTTGTTGAGGTTTAAGTGCTCAACTTGTGCTGGTTTAGCGAGGAGCATTTTTAGTCCCATGTAAACCAACGTGATCACACCAAAAACTTTGATGACAGTAAATGCCACTACCGAATTGGCAAGGATGACACCTAAACCCAAGGCGACTAACACCATTTGAATAAAGTTAGCTGAGATGTCCCCAAGGGCGGTATATAGCACGCGTTTGTGCCCATAACTGAGAGCATGTGCAATACCTAAAAATATGCTAGGCCCTGGTGTCGCGGTAAGAATGAGCGATGCCGCGACAAAGCCGAGCCAAAGGTGAAAGTCCATTTTTTTTCCTTAATTATCCGTTAAACACTGCAAATCATATCGCTACAGATACACTACCATACCAGCGATTACTCCAACCACATATTGACCAGCGACATGACACCCATATTGTTGGTTTCGGTACCATACAAATTGTCTGCGCGAGTGACGGTAAAATGATTGCGCCACAGAGGACAATAATAATAGTTCTGGATAAGCCAATCCTCCGCTCGATACAGCTTGTGCAGAAGCTCCTCACTGTCGTTACTTTCCTGCATGAGCATATCAATAAAGGTTAATAGGCTTTGTTTTCCACGTTCAGACAAACATAGGCTAAACACATTGCCGCAAAGTAGCCATTCGTAATACTGGAACGTCAGGTCGTCGCCAAATACGTAACAGTCGTAGGAGACATCAACAGCCACATCTTGAGACTGTCCTTGAAGACATACCTTCCAAATAACCCCTTTTTGAGACAACGCATCAAGCAAAGGTTGCAACTCCCTCATATGACTGTCTATCACTTCAATTATCACCGGACGAGCTGGCAGTTTCATGTCGTGATTGAACAAGTGAAATCCCTTATCTTGATGGCAATCCATCACGCTGTTCGCTGCTCTTTTCTGGCTATCAAGTGTAAAGCGTCGACTATGATGAACAAGCCAAGCTCTTTCTTGAGCGGACAAGGCGTTTGCATGATGATGAAACTGCAAAACAGTACACCCACTGCGATCGACTTTTTGTGGCTGAGCGGGTTGAGATTCGCAATAGAGCAGTTCTGCCACGTGCATAGGCGTTTGAGGTTGGGCATCGCTACACCAAAACTCTACTCGTTCAATATGGCCACCAAAGCCAAAATAGTGGTTGTTGCGAACCAAACTCCAATATTGTTTTTCCAGACTTTCGACCCGATATGCTCCACACCCGATAGGTTTTGAAGCCTGATAATCAAAAATTGCACTGTGTGAGTCGGCTAACAAATGCAGGAAAACGGGGTCAAATTGACGCATAGAGAAAATGACCCACTGCTTATCTATGTCAATACCCTCTACATGACGAAATAGAATTTGATATGGATGCGGCGTCCTAAGGCGCATTTCTATATTTTTTTTGACAAGTTCCGGTGTCAGCACTTCTCCATTGTGCATCATTATATCATTGCGGATGCGGAGACGGATTTGCTTGTCACTGTAATGAAATTGGTGAGCGATATGAGGTACAATTTCGTTCTGAATAGGGTTATATCGAACTAAGGTATCGAAGACGCTTTCGATCAATAAAATAGAACGAGCGGACTGCGCCAAATGAGGGTGCCATTCAGGTAGCACGTAAGGAACTAAATACATTAAAGTATTCTGCTTTTTCAGTTCCTGTTGCGCATCCCCTAACCAGAGTGGTAAGTGATCTTGAAATAGGCGTACTTCGCCAAGTAGAGTGGCTAATCGAAATGCCTGATTCATTCTGCCAGACCGAGCCATTCGCTCTAACTGAGTCAGCAGTGAAGTCTCAAAACTTTTTAGTAGTGTCAGTTTCGAACGATGACCTCGCCCCTGACCCGAAGCCCAATGGATAAGCCCAAAGCTTTCAAAAGAAGCCATTAGCTTACTCACGTACCTCTCTGAGCAGGCCAGAATTTCAGCAAGGGAGACAATATCAACATCATAAGTTTCATTGCGAGAAAAATGTTTCTCGAGTTGCTTTAAACGCTGCAGATGACTCGTAGATAACAACTGAGAAGCTACCATGTCAACCTCAAAATCATGTTCATTAGATACAACGGATCCCTCTGAAATATGGCGACTTAACTTAAAGTTGTCCTCTTATAATGCCACGGGACGTGATTAATAAAGGTGGGTAATCTGACCGACTAGGAATCCCACCAAGAAAACTATCCCAGGCAAGATCGGATGGCTTTGGCTTTGTATTACCGTCATCGTTTGTTCTGGTTCCAGTAAGTAGTGTTTGGCGTTTAAAGTATAGAATGTGTAGTCTAATGGATTCATTGTTTTACTCACTAATAATGGCTCATGTGTTCATTATCAGCGAACAAACCCGAAATAATAACGCTCTCTTTACTATAAACAGTTCACCTTTTAATTAATGAAGTACAGCTCTATTTTTGCTAACTGCCACCAAACAAAATAATTCAACAAGCATGTCGAGGCAAGTTAATCCCAGTCACATGCAATATTAACAATCGACGCTACATCTTCATCAAAGTAAACGTAAGCAGACTTACAACTATCTTCCATAAGTTAAAGTCGCTTTGACACGTCGACTCAACAAAGCGTAACTTTTCGCTGGTGCTGAGAAAGAGTAAATGTAACGTCTGCGCAGCGGTACGCTAGATTGTAGTGTCCTAATATCGTTCTATTTATAAATCATACAATCCTTATCTACATCATGATCACTATCATCGTCAATGTCGAGCCTGAAAAAACACCCCAATTGCAGCCATTGAATGCTTCATCTTCAGGTATATGTTATCTATAAAAACGCTTAACGCTACCCTAAAGACGAATCACTGTTCCTAGGGATAAAGTAACAATGCGACCGCACAGCCTGCTAGCGGTTTGCCAACAAACTGTGCTCTATCTTCTTACTCGGCTTCTGCCGCTTCAACAGCTAACAAGTCTGCCATGTCATTACCTCTATCACCTGAATGAGCTTTGACCTTAAACACCTCTACGTATTTCTGTGAACGCAATTCGTCGATTTGTTGCCATAGATGACGGTTCTTAACTGGCTTCTTATCTGACTTACGCCAACCTTTATCCTTCCAGTTATCTAACCAACCGTTATAACCCTTCACACAAAAGTCACTATCTGAGTAGATGACATCGCCATCCTGCGCATACTCTAGACCTTCGATTAAGGCCATTAGCTCTAATTTTGCATTGGTGGTACTGCGTCTGATAGTGATGCTATCTTGATACTCTAGTTCACCGTGCTCATTAAAAGCTGCAATACCAATCCCACCCTGTGTGCATCCGTGTTGATTGTTCGGTGCCGCGCCATCTACGTAAATTGAATAACTCATTTTATTTCTCTCTCTAATTGAAAAGGGAGCCCTCAATGGCTCCCTGTTGATGTGGTCAGTGTGTTTTCTGCTACTTGGATTATTCTTGGCTCTCTCGCAGTGCTAGACGTTGTTCCATCCATTCTTCGATTTCACTCTCTAGCCAAGCTACTGCTCTTCCTCCCAATGGAATGGTTTTAGGAAAGACTTCTTCATCCATAAACTTGTAGATAGTTGAACGGCTTAACCCTGTTGCTGCGATTACGTCTTTTAGTCTTAAGAATCTCATTGGGAATGCTCCTGTATTTTGTATATACCCATGAGATAAGCCACCGCTGTAAAAAAGTGCGGTGAGGTTAACCCTCGCTAGAGCCAAAACAGTAATGCTCTTCTTGCCATGCCTCAGCTAGACGGCTCATGCGGTGAAATACATTGTTCTTTACTACGCTACTTTTGCTCTTGCAGCGCGTCCCTAAGCCGTAGTTACCTCGGTCGTTAAATAATACCAATGAACGCTCTTTGCCTTCGTAGTGGCTCTGTACAGCCTCTTGCCATGCCTCTTTAAGGTGGTTGGCTAATTGATTACGTTTATCCCAACAGATAGCGGAGCCAAAGTACTGGTTGTAATCAAGCAAGAGTATGACTTGGTAATTGTGTGAGGGGGATTTATCGGCTCGCTTACGCCACGAGTAATAGAGTGAGTCTGTATTAAGTCTCTTTTTAAGCTGGTGGATGTAGTCATTGATGATGGTTAAATCGGTGTCTGGGTGGTCTTTAGGAAGGTATAGCCCCAAATGCATGACTAACGTGAACTCAAACTGCTCTAGTGCCTGTTCAAAGAGGTTGGTCATACTCGTAAGGGCGGATTCATACAGCCCGTGCTCACTGTAGATCACGGGATAATCGTTAAAGGTGGTGGAATGGGTTATTGCTGGTGTATGGGGAGTGTGGGGCATGAGACAGTACCTATGGCTAGTTGAATGACATAAGTACTGCTTGTGGTGTAATTTTTTAGGTTATCGACGACTGCAACCAAAACTCGTACTACGGTTATCATCGTGTTTGGTGGTGGGCTTCGCGAGACGACTCATTCGATAGAAGAACTCGTTTAGCTGTAACGGGAACGTTTCTGTGTCGGAGAAAAGCTCAAAACCTTCATTGTTAGGGGAATACGCTAACCCTGAGCATCGTTGGTTAGAGTGAGCTTCCATCACCCTATCCCATGTCTTTCTTACTTTTTTGTAGAGAAAACGCCCCCAACTATCTCGACCTGTTCCTAAGCTTTGGAAGAGCTCTCTATCAAAGAGCAAGATAAGATGATACTGGCTAGTGGAGTCACACTCCCTCGCCCAGATATAGCGGATCACCGTTTGTGGATGTTGATAGGTGTTATTGGCGTATTTGTCCTTACAGAGTTCATTAGTCTCCAATTCTAAAGTATGAAAGAAATGGGCAAACACCGTTAGGTAATCGCCCCTGAAGTGACTCGGTAGATTTAGGTTGAGGTGAACAGCAAAGAGTCTCGGATATTGATTTAGTGCTTCAGTCAGTACTTGATCGATATCCTCCAAATACTCAAGGATAAGACCACCCTCGTGGTAGTAGAGTGGCTTTCCATTAAACGTTCGGTCATGAGTGACGGGGAGGTGGTTAGACGCTTCTGAGTGATGTTGAGTGGCGTTGAGCTGGTTTGACATTCTAGTTCCTATGGTTTGTTGTTAATCCCACAGGAACTGTCACTACCGTAATTTTTAAACTACTTATGACTATGGCCGAAATTCCGTCTACCGCTACCAAAGTGTTTCGTGTCTTCTTTGGCTAAATAACTAATGTGCTTAAATAGCTCATCAAACGCGTCGTCAAAGTCATCAGAGTTACGGTTCAAGCGATGAATAACCACGCTGTCGCTATTCTTTCTCTTTGAGAAATGTACTAATCCATTTGCTTCTTCATAATCAACACCGACGACTCTCGCCCATGCCTCCACGATAAAGGAGCCTAAATTATCATTTGGCGTTTGAGTTTGTCCCAACCAGTTAAATCTATCCTTATTGAACATGAGTAATAAGTGATAGTGATCATTCATTGAGGTAGAGCGCTCTCTAACCCACACATTTCGAACCTTACAGGGATGAACCCTACCACCCTCTTGTCTTTTTTTTCGCTTTCCAGAGTAAGCTATCTGTGACTGCAACGAGCGGATAAAATCTGTGATGACATTACCGCATTCTTCATTGGCTCTTAGCTTGGGAAATCTCAAATCTACACGGATAGCCATAAGACGAGGATAGTCATCTAATGCTCGTTCAATGGTGGCGTGCATTATTTCTAAGTAGTCGAGGTACAGTGGACCGTGTGCAGTCTGGATAGGATGACCAAGAAAGGTTTTCTTGATGGTGAGTCTGAGGTTTTTGTTTTTTCTAGAACGTACATTCATTGCTATCTATTCCTATGTTGAGGTTCATAGATAGGTCGATGCCGTTATTTATAATGGTGTACTGTGAGTCACTTGGTGTGACTCAGGGATATGTGATGATGTAGTCGTGTACTAGGTAGGGTAGATGTTTAGTTATTAACGTAATAATACTAACCAGACAGACAATGCAAAAAACCTTTACGTATACATTTCCTGTCCGTATGGAGGAACAAATATTAGTTAACCATCAACGCCTAGGCACTGAACTGTGGAAAACCGATATCAGCTTACCCACTCTCGAATCCAAGTCAGTTACAAGTTAAATGACAGTTTGTTGAGCTAGTTAATGAAGAGAGAGATCTCAATAATGCACACTACTTCAACAACAATCCATCACGCCAAAACGACTCAACACATCCTCATTCATTGTCAAAAACCACGGTCCATACCTTTTTATTTCTGGAATTCACTCACATAAAAGATGATAACTAAAAAATAATTTTAATAGGTACATCAATCGGACTACACTAAAAATCAGAGCGTAAACGTAAATGCACCGACCATTAAGGAGAGCATTGTGTCCCAAAACCAGATAACTGATACACCCTGCAAGATCTGCAATTTCATCAACCCCTTTGATAGGCAAGGCTCTTATATTTTATTTTCAGAAGGGTATTCCAAGACACTCCCTCTTGTTAAAAAGAGTTACTCTCCCGCACGTTATTTAGGAATAGAAAACAGGGAACAACTAAAGTTAATATTGCAGGACTGCACACCTAATAATGACACCTACCTGCTCCCGTTCAGCCCGTTAAGCGAATCAAGATTTCGAAATAACCCTATAGCCGATGAATTCGTTGAGTATCAAAACATCTATCGTTATTTCGAAAAAAAGAACATCAGGCAACAGCCAAAATCTACCCTCATTTGTTTGTGTATGTTGTTAGCAAAAAATTATGATGAGAAACTAGGTGGGATCCCAATGGGGATAAAAATGCTAGCCACTAGACTTGGAACTAACAGCCGTAAAATAACCGTCAGTATCAAATCACTAGAAGAAATGGGATTAATCGTTTTTCACCAAAGGCGATCTGTTACCGACAATGTGACTCTTCCTTGTTTTATTGAACCTACCCGCACATTTGTATTGAAATTTACGTCTCTATTTAGAAAAGGGAAGACTAAACCAAAAGAAAACTCTGAAGTAGACACACATGACAGCCACACCACCCCTGAGCAAGATTACGAAAACTTAATAATTAGAATTGCCGATAAAGAAAGTATGTACGATGACATAAAGGAAAACTTAGACGCTCAGAAACCAGATTATTATCTACATGGTAAGGAAGGCTTCTTCTGGTATCAAAATCAAATATACACTCTTAAAGTGAAACTCTTGAACTTAGTACGCCAGCCAGAGGTCGAGGAGGTGATTAAAGTTCACGCCTATCGAGTGCTGATCTAGCTCATTTGGAAGAATAAACACCCCATCCCACCAGTCGTTTTAGAGCAGGTGTTTAAGGTCTTAGGGTAATGCTCATATTTGAACGTGCAGCATAAACAGTATTATTTTGGGGGGCAAACTCGATAACATTGCCCCAACACTGAATCAATCACATCTAGTGCTCATCTGACAAAATATCTAAGTAATCAGCCCATTCCTGCATTAGTTTGATCCTTTTTGACAAGTAAAGTGAGCGATTATACGCCCTTGACGTTGCCGTTCCCGTCAAATGAGCTAACTGTGTTTCGATCACCTCAGAATTCCAGCCTTTCTCATGTAAAATAGTTGAAGCTGTACTTCTAAAACCATGAGCTGACATTACATCTGCGAGGTACCCTAAATCTCGTAAACGATTAGTTAATATATTCTTGCTCATCGGCTTATTGCTATCCCTTTGGTTAGGGAAAACAAGAGGCGAATAGCCCGTCACTAATTTAACATTCCTTAACTGATCCACAACTTGTCGTGACATTGGTACAAGATGCTCACGATTACGCTTCATCTCTTCAGCAGGAATTCTGATTAAACAATCTTCAAAATCAATATAGTCCCACTTTAGATTTCTTATTTCAGTTGGTCTTAAAAAGACTCTAGGTATAAGCCTAAGAGCTTCTACCGTACAGTAGTTCCCTGATTGATTCGTATCAATATCTTTAATCAATTGTCCTAGTTCGCTGGGTTTAACAATTGCAGCTCTATGCTGAACTTTCGGTAACGGCTTCAATATATCTCCAAGCGGCAGACCTTGAGCTGGGTTATTTCGAGTCAATCGATGACCTAATGCATATCCAAATACCCTATTAATAACAGCTAGTATATTCGGAGCTTTTTTTGGGGTACCAGCCGCCTCAATTGCCAACATGAGATCAGTAATATGTCTTGTATCAATCTCATCGAGATGCAGTTTACAAATACTTTTTGAGTCAATGATTATCCATCGCCTAACTCGGGCAGCATGATCTTCTGACCAAGAATCTTTTTTCTGCTCCCACCACTTTATAGCCACTGCTGAGAAAAGCTTATTTTGGTCAACACTCTTACTACGCTTCCTCTCCCTTCTCTCATCCATGGGATTAATACCGTTCACTAACGATGCTCTTGCTTCCGCTGCTAATTTCCGGGCTTCTTTGAGGGGGACGGAGGGGTACTTTCCTAACGCCATTTCTTGGTACTTCGATGAGTACCTAAAACGAAAGCGCCAAAGTTTTGAACCGTTCTTTTTTATAAATAAAAACAATCCATTACCATCAGATCTCTTTACCTGAGACTGACCTTCAGGACACGATAAGCTATCTATTTCCTTTACTGTTAGTGGCATTCACAGCTCCCATGAGGGGTATTAAATGAGGGGTATTACCAAAATATACCACCAAATTTGAGAGTTAGGAAACATACGATACCCCGCATTATCCTCACGATTTTCATAGAACCAGCTATACACCCTTGGACTTTACTAGACGATAAATATTAAAAAAGCCCGTAAACACTGGGCTTACGAGCTCTTAATGGACTTTACTGGATTAAGTCAGGTCGTTTACATCATGCCGCCCATGCCACCCATACCGCCCATGCCACCCATATCAGGCATTGCAGGGCCAGAATCTTGTGGCTTATCAGTGATCATAGCTTCTGTTGTGATCATAAGACCAGCAACGGATGCTGCAAACTGAAGTGCAGAACGCGTTACCTTAGTTGGATCTAGGATACCCATAGCAATCATGTCACCGTACTCACCCGTAGCCGCGTTGTAACCGTAGTTACCTTCGCCAGCACGAACGTTGTTAGCAACAACAGATTCTTCATCACCTGCGTTCTTAGTGATTTGACGAATAGGCGCTTCCATTGCACGTAGTGCAACACGGATACCTACGTTTTGCTCTTCGTTGTCACCTTCAAGGTCAGCAACTTTAGATGCAGCGCGGATAAGTGCAACACCACCACCAGCAACCACACCTTCTTCAACAGCAGCGCGAGTTGCGTGAAGTGCATCTTCAACGCGGTCTTTCTTCTCTTTCATCTCAACTTCAGTTGCAGCGCCAACTTTGATTACCGCAACACCGCCAGCTAACTTAGCTACGCGCTCTTGAAGCTTCTCTTTGTCGTAGTCAGACGTTGCATCTTCGATTTGTTGACGAATTTGAGAAACACGACCTTTGATCATATCTTCATTACCCGCACCATCAATGATGGTTGAGTTTTCTTTAGTGATCGTAATGCGCTTAGCTTGACCTAGGTCTTCTAGCGTTACTTTTTCAAGGTCTAGGCCGATCTCTTCAGAGATAACCGTGCCGCCCGTTAGGATAGCGATGTCTTGAAGCATAGATTTACGGCGGTCGCCGAAACCAGGTGCTTTAACAGCAGCCACTTTAACGATGCCACGCATGTTGTTCACAACAAGAGTCGCTAGCGCTTCGCCTTCTACATCTTCAGCGATGATAAGAAGTGGACGAGATGCCTTAGCAACCGCTTCTAGAGTCGGAAGAAGTTCACGGATGTTCGACACTTTCTTGTCGATTAGAAGAATGAATGGGCTCTCTAGATCAACAGAACCTGCTTCTTGGTTGTTGATAAAGTAAGGAGACAGGTAACCGCGGTCGAACTGCATACCTTCAACTACGTCTAGCTCGTCTTGTAGAGCCTGACCTTCTTCAACCGTGATAACGCCATCACGACCTACTTTTTCCATCGCTTCAGCAATGATGTTACCTACTGTCGAATCAGAGTTCGCAGAGATAGTACCTACTTGCGCGATAGCTTTCGTGTCTGAACAAGGAACAGAAAGGTTCTTCAGCTCTTCAACAGCCGCGATAACTGCTTTGTCGATGCCGCGCTTAAGATCCATTGGGTTCATGCCAGCAGCAACGGCTTTTAGGCCTTCAGCAATAATAGACTGAGCCAATACTGTTGCTGTAGTTGTTCCGTCGCCCGCCGCGTCATTCGCTTGCGAAGCCACTTCTTTAACCATTTGTGCGCCCATGTTTTGGAACTTGTCTTCAAGTTCGATTTCACGTGCAACTGAAACACCATCTTTAGTGATAGTCGGTGCGCCAAATGATTTGTCTAGAACAACGTTACGGCCTTTAGGACCTAGCGTTACTTTTACTGCGTCAGCCAGAACGTTTACACCTTCTAGCATTTTAATACGTGCGTCGTTACCAAATTTAACGTCTTTAGCAGCCATCTTAATTTCCTTTAAAATTCTTTATTCAGTCAGTTCAGTTTTATGGGTCGGATTACTCAACGATCGCCATGATGTCGTTTTCAGACATGATCAGAACTTCTTTGCCGTCGATCTTTTCAGTTTTAGTGCCGTAGCCTTCAGAGAAGATAACGGTATCGCCAACTTTAACGTCCAATGGTTGTACTGAACCATTTTCTAGAATGCGGCCTTTGCCAACAGCTAGAATTGTACCGCGCGTTGATTTTTCAGCGGCAGAACCAGTTAGAACGATGCCACCAGCAGATTTAGATTCAACTTCTTGGCGCTCAACGATAACTCGGTCGTGTAGAGGACGGATATTCATCGGTCGTATCTCCTGATAATTTCCATGTGATTTGATAGTTGCCACGATTGGCATGGGTTAATCAGTATGTTGGGGCAATGTGAAAGATCCCAAGGGGGGAGATGGACTTTTTGTGAGGAAACTCAAACAACAATATATGTAGAAAGAAAAATGGCTAGTGAAAAACACTAGCCATTTGAAATTTAATCTTCTTTTCTAAACGAAAAGCGTATTAAAACAATCGCAACCCCAAGCATACCACCTAACAAAGTACCGAGAACTACTATCAAAGCGCGTTTAGGTTTATCTCGAGTGGTTGGTTGCTCAACATCACTTAAGTAACGAAATGCGTTAAAATCAACGTTTCGATCGATTTTAATACTGTCGAGTATGTCTAACTGAGCCGTTATTTGTTGAAGGCGAGGCTCCAAAACAGTGAGATTTTTTACAGACTCCAAAATCTTGATTTTTTCTTGCAAAGCTTTTGAGCCAAGTTCAATTTCATAAAAATCTCTTGCGTTACCACTTAAAAGAGGGGTATCTACACCCGCTGCTTTGGCAATTTTCAAAGCAGACTGCGCGCGCTCGATTTCAGCTAGCAACCTATTTCTAGCCTTACTTTCAAGAGCCATTTTCTGCTGGAGCAGCTCGTTGCGCTCACCGAAAACGAGTGCTTCAAGATGATCAAATGCATCTTCACGAACTTGAAGCTCAGTGAAAACAATATAAGAGTTTAATAAATCAAAACTGCTTTCTTTTGTGATGGATTGAAAACTCAGAACATATGGTGCATCTTTGTTCTTTTTATCAGCTAGTGACGCAGAGGTCCTTGCCAACCACGCGATGTACAGCTTGCGAGTGGCGTCTTCAGTTATTTCAGCAGCGTTCGCAAAATGATTGTCTTTAATATCTTGAAATTCAGCGCTTTGCTTTAAGAAAGCTTGTTTATTATTGTTTGAATTAAATAAATCAACAAACCGTTGAAATATGACCTGAGAATCAACTAAATAATTGAGCTCTGCACTACCAGAGGTTGAACCATTTGCTTGATAAATAGAGAAAGCAGGTTGAAATTGTTTCACCTGATGCTGATACATCATTCTATCTTGAAGCTCAGCTTTTGTAATTTCAGCTTCAGAAGACCACCATTCTTGAGATGTCAGCGCAAAACCAATAGCACTAGCAGTAAATAAAGCCGTAACCAATATGATGATGAGCTTACCATCCCACAAAGCCTTAAAAAGCTCTCTAAGATCGATCTCATCACTTGGAGTATACATCGGTGGATTTTGTTGGGAATGCGGCTGTAGTTGGGTGTGCTGCTTCACTGTAAATCTCTCAAACATCTAAATTGATAACGGTAGAATCGTATCACACCGCATAACGTTAGTATTGTGTGATTTGTAAACTTTATGAAAGCGATCTTCAGACTATTCACAATTCACTGTATTCTACCCACATTCTAGTTCAATCGGCGTTTTACATGCAAGATAAGCACGGGCTATTAACCGCCCCAATTGAGAGTACATTGCGTGCCATGACCATACCAACCATATTCGGTATGGTGGCGATCTTGATGTTTAACCTGGTCGATACTTTCTTTATCTCATTGTTGGGTACCCAAGCCCTTGCAGCGGTGAGCTTTACCTTCCCTGTCACCTTCGCCATAAACTGCATTACCATGGGCATAGGCATTGGCTTGTCGACATGTATTGGAAGGTTACTTGGTGAAGGTGGCGCGAAAAATGCGGCTCGCTTTACTGGCCACGGTTTATTACTCGCGGTGCTTCTTGTGGCTTTTGCATCAACACTGGGGCTTGTAACGCTTGAACCCATGTTTGTCTTATTAGGAGCAAAACCCGAGTTACTGCCACTGATATCCGAATATATGTCAGTCTGGTATTTAGCGATACCGCTGCTTGTTATTCCTATGGCAGGCAACAGTGCGATACGAGCGAATGGCGATACCAAAACGCCCGCCAAGATCATGATGCTCGCAGGCCTGATTAACGGCATTCTCGACCCGCTGCTGATCTTTGGTTACGGCCCTTTCCCCAAATTAGGGATTCAAGGTGCTGCAATTTCCAGTGGCTTCAGCTGGTTTGGTGCTTTATGTGCTTCGTTGTATGTGTTAACCATACGAGAAAAGCTACTTGCTCCGCCCAAGTTAAAAAACATCATCGATGACTGGAAACAAATCTTGACCATTGGCACACCCGCAGCCCTTTCCAATGCCCTCAATCCACTTGCTGGCGCGGTCATAATGATGATGCTTGCCAAACATGGAACCGAAGCCGTTGCGGCTTATGGTGCGGCCCAGCGCATTGAATCCATTCTTATCATTGTGTTGATGTCTCTTACTTCGGCTCTTACACCTTTCATGGCGCAAAACTTTGGTGCAAACAACCCTCAACGAAGCTTTAAGGCACTGTTTCTAAGTATGCGTTTTTCCGTGATGTTCCAAGGTTTGATTTTCGTAATGATGGTGCCATTGAGTATCCCTCTAGCCGCCCTATTTTCTCAAGAAGAGTCTGTGCGAGGGTTCTTGTGGCATTACTTGTTAGTTGTCCCGTTTAGCTACGGATTTCAAGGTATTGTGATGATGTTAATCAGCGCCATGAATGCCATGCATCAGCCACTCAAAGCCTTTCAGTGGAGCTTCATGCGACTGTTTGTATTCACATTGCCTTTCGCTTGGATCGGCAGCCAGATTGATGGCGTCGAAGGGTTGTTTATCGGCTTAGCATTGGGGAACATCATGGGTGGCATTTCAGGGTATTTGTTTGCGCTTCGTATAAAAAAAGATACGAGATGCGAAAAGACTTAAGAGCAGGTGAGAGATTCGAGATTCGAAGAGCTTGAGAGCAGAAAAAGACTAAAAAAAGGAAGATGGCATGGAAGACACCACTTACAAAATGCTTTATGACGCACCAATTGGCAAGATGATCATTGTGAGTAATGGTGTGTCGCTTATTGAAATTGACCATGTAAATCATGAAGAGCTAATGATTAGCAATCCAGATGACCTTTGCCAACTGGCAGCGAAACAGTTAGATGAGTACTTCGCAGGTCAACGAATAGAATTCGATTTGCCATTAAAAGCGATAAAAGGCACTGACTTTCAAAAAGTAGCTTGGCAGGCTTTAACAACCATTCCTTATGGCGAAACCATCAGTTACGGTGAGCAAGCAAAGAGATGGACAACCCAAAAGCCGTAAGAGCAGTGGGTGGTGCAAATGGCAAGAATCCATTTAGCATCGTAGTCCCCTGCCACCGAGTCATCGGTGAAAATGGGACATTAACCGGCTATACCGGCGGCATGAACCGCAAAGAGTGGTTGTTGGATTTTGAGCATTCGGTTCTGACTCAAGCTAGCAAATAACTCCCTGTCATTCCCTACAGCGAGGGACGAGCGTGATAGGGAATCTCTCTTTATGTTGAACACCAAGTATGACAAGCAATACTAGGCATAAGATTCCAGATACAAAAAAACGGCCACACTCGCGTGCAGCCGTTCTAGTATTCGATGAAAGTTAAGTGACTACTTAACTAAAATATCACCTGACATTTCAGCTGGGATATCAACACCAGACAGAGAAAGCATCGTTGGTGCTAAGTCAGACAGCTTGCCGCCTTCTTTGAACTCAACGTCTTTGCTACCCACGTAGATAAGTGGAACTGGTAGGTTAGTGTGCGCTGTGTGGATGCCGCCCGTTTCTGGGTTTACCATCATTTCCGCGTTACCGTGGTCCGCTGTGATTAGCAGTTGACCGTCGGCTTCTTTGATTGCTTCAACCACTTTGCCAAGACATTCGTCTAACGACTCTACCGCTTTAACCGCTGCATCGTAAACGCCAGTGTGGCCAACCATGTCACAGTTAGGGAAGTTACACACGATAGCGTCGTATTTACCGCCTTTGATTGCGGCAACAAGCTTTTCAGTTAGCTCTGGCGCGCTCATTTCTGGCTGTAGGTCGTACGTTGCTACCTTTGGAGACGCAACAAGCTGACGTTCTTCGCCTTCAAACTCGTCTTCTTTACCGCCGTTGAAGAAGAACGTCACGTGCGCGTATTTCTCTGTTTCAGAGATACGTAGCTGCGTTTTGCCTTCTTTCGATAGCCATTCACCGTAGGTGTTCTCTAGAGAAGCCGGTGGGAATGCACATAGAAGAGGAATGTCTGCTGCGTATTGAGTCAGCATCACGAAATCGATCGCTGGGAATACGTTACGCTCAAAACCGTCGAAATCAGGAACGAATGCACGTGTGATTTCACGAGCACGGTCGGCACGGTAGTTCATGAAGATAACCGCATCGCCATCAACGATAGCGGCAGACTCTTCGCCTTCTGCTTTGATTTCAGTCGCTTTAACGAACTCATCGTTTTCGTCACGAGCGTAAGCCGCTTCTAGGCCAGCTACTGCTGTGTCGAATGTGAACTCAGCTTTTGCTTGAGTCAGCAGGTCGTAAGATTCTTGAACGCGATCCCAGTTGTTATCACGGTCCATTGCGTAGTAACGACCAATAAGCGAAGCAACACGGCCTTTACCTAGCTTAGCGAACAACGCTTGGAAACGCGCCAATGTGTTTTCTGCGCTACGTGGCGGCGTATCACGACCGTCTAGGAATGCGTGTAGGTAGATTTTCTCTGCGCCACGCTCTGCTGCCATTTCAACAGCCGCGTAAATGTGATCTTCATGAGAGTGAACGCCACCTGGAGACATAAGACCCATGATGTGAACCGCTTTGTCTGCTTTCACCGCTTTATCGATAGCGTTAACTAATGTTTCAGTTTGGCCGAACTCGCCGTCTGAAATTGACTTAGTGATACGAGTAAGATCTTGGTATACCACGCGACCCGCACCGATGTTGGTGTGACCCACTTCAGAGTTACCCATTTGGCCATCAGGTAGGCCTACATCTAAGCCAGAAGCCGAGATTAGCGTGTTAGGTTGGTTAGCAATAAGACCGTCTAAAACTGGAGTCTTAGCGTTCGCGATAGCGTTGTCTTGGTTGTCTTCACGGTAACCGTAACCGTCAAGGATCACTAGAGCCATTGGCTTCTTAGCTGACATAGGACTGACCTCGTTCAATTCAAAATAAATCGGTATAAAAACAAATTAGCGTAATTTTACTACAGTTTACAGTCAAAACTGTAGCGGAAGATCAAGAAAGACACTTATCTATGTAAATAGACGACACATAATCAGCCCCCAAGCAAGGGGCAAACTTATACACATAGTTCATACATTACTTCAGGATACTTTTATATATAAGACAAATATATTAGACTGCTGGTCAAACATACAACATATTCAGGCGAAATCGTGCTAATCCCACTCCTTGATCTATTTTTTCTATTTTTCTTTTCTCTTGCGACACTTTTCACCATGCGTAAGTTTGCTAAAAAAGTAGGTTTGGTCGATCAACCCAATGCTCGTAAACTTCATAATGGTGCCATCCCCTTAATAGGCGGCATTTCTATATGTATCTCCTTACTCTACTTCCTGCTTAACAACCCCGAGGTTTTACCAAATACCGAGCTTTATGCAGCATGTGTTGTCATACTTGTTGGTGTCGGCGCTCTAGATGATAAGTTCGACTTAAGCTTCAAGTTACGCTTCGCTATTCAAGCGGCTCTATCTGTCGCTATGATGGTAGTTGGGGGAATAGAACTAAATACGATTGGGGACATCTTAGGCTCAGGAGAAGTAGTAACGTTAGGCTGGTTTGGCTATTTGGTTACAATTCTGGCTGTAGTTGGTGCTATTAACGCCTTCAATATGGTCGATGGGATAGATGGGCTTTTAGGAGGGCTATCAATTGTAACGTTTGGTGGCTTAGGTGTAATGCTAAATTATGATGGTCAACATAATTTAGCATACATCTGCCTAGTTTTAGTAGTGATAATTACTCCATATATTCTACTAAACTTAGGAGCTTTCGGAAAAAAAAGAAAAGTGTTTATGGGCGACGCCGGAAGCATGCTCATTGGATTTACGGTAATTTGGTTATTGTTACTGTCGAGTCAAAACGGAACTGAGCCACCGTTACGTCCGGTAACAGCGCTATGGTTAATAGCTGTACCATTAATGGATATGGCTGCAATAATGATCCGTCGAATAAGAAGGGGAGACTCTCCTTTTAAACCTGACCGAGAGCATTTACATCATATATTTCAAAGATTGGGCCTATCATCAACACAAACACTTATAGTTATTTGTCTGATAGCAGCTCTATATGCTGGAATTGGAATCTACGCCGAGATGGTGAACATTGCAGAATATATAATGCTGTATACTTTTTTATTATGCTTTGTGATCTATTTAACCTTATTAAGTAATATATGGAAAATAACCTCGTATATTAGAAGATTCTATCCCTAAGATTAAGTGACTTCAAGTTTTGATTTTCGACAATAAAAATTGAGGCATTATTAAAAACAACATCGTTAAGTATGACAACGTTTAAAAATATCGGCTGTCAAAGCTTAGATTCATAACATTGAGAAGCAGCGTCTCATCGTTAAATAACGATCAGTATTTCCGTTCTAAATGGCCAAGATCAGAATATGATCTTGGCCAATTTTATGTATAAATAATTAATACTATCGTTATTCGACTAAAGATGATCTGCTAATCAATTACGTTACTTATTATAAAAATCACGATACCACTGAATAAACTCAGCCACACCTTCTTTAATACTTACCTTCGGAGTATAACCTGTTACTGCAAACAAATCTTGTGTCTCGGCATAGGTTTGGTAAACGTCACCAGGCTGCATTTCACGGAAGTTCTTCTTCGCTTCAATACCTAGCTCCTCTTCAATCGCCTTTACAAAATCCATCAAGCTAATCGGAGAACCGTGACCAATATTATAAACAGCATAAGGAGCAGAGCTAGTTGCAGGAGAGCCCAATTCTACCGTCCAAACATTATCACGCGTCGGCACCACATCAGCAATACGTACCACCCCCTCAACAATATCAATTACATGGGTAAAGTCACGCCACATATCACCATTGTTATTGATATCAATAGCATCGCCGTCAAGGATCTTCTTAGTGAAAATAAATGGAGCCATATCAGGTCGCCCCCACGAGCCGTACACTGTAAAGAAACGTAGGCCTGTGGTTGGAATATCATATAGGTGGGAATAACTGTGTGCCATCAGCTCATTCGACTTCTTGGTCGCCGCGTATAAAGAAACGGGGTGGTCAACCGAGTCAGACGTGGCAAACGGTGTTTTTGCATTTAGGCCGTAAACAGAGCTTGAAGACGCATAAACTAAATGCTCCACTTCATTATGACGACACCCTTCAAGAATGTTCAAGTGACCCACTAAGTTTGAATCAGCGTAGGCATGTGGGTTTTCGATGGAATAACGCACCCCCGCTTGTGCCGCTAAGTGGATCACTCTATCAAATTGCTCAGTTTCAAATAAGTTCGCCACCCCATCACGGTCGGCAATATCGAGTTGAACTAGTTTAAAATTGACATGCTCAATACGAGCCAGACGCGATTCTTTCAACGCCACATCGTAGTAATCGTTGAGGCTATCAACACCAACAACTTGACAGCCTTTGGCCGTTAGTTGCTCAACTACAGCGCTGCCGATAAAGCCCGCAGCGCCGGTTACCAAATACTTCATTATTTTCTTCCTTAATCTGAACCAAACAGATCACGCGTGTACACTTTGTCCTTTACATCAGCCAGTTCTAGAGCCATACGGTTTGAGACAATGACGTCACACCCTGACTTAAACAGCTCGAAATCAGTTAATACTAATGAATTAAAGAACTCTTTTTCTTTGAGCTCAGGTTCAAACACCACAACTTCAATACCTTTTGCCTTAAGGCGTTTCATAATGCCTTGGATACTAGAAGCGCGGAAATTATCGGAACCTGACTTCATAACCAATCGGTAAATACCGACACGTCTTGGGTTTCTTTTGATAATCGAGTCGGCAATGAAATCTTTTCGTGTGGTATTAGAATCGACAATCGCACCAATTATATTATTTGGAACATCAGAGTAGTTGGCGCGCAGTTGCTTAGTATCTTTGGGTAAGCAGTAACCACCATAACCAAATGAAGGGTTGTTATAATGAGAACCAATACGAGGGTCTAAACTTACCCCATCGATAATTTGACGCGTATCCAAGCCGTGCGATTCGGCGTAAGTATCTAGCTCATTAAAGTAAGCAACTCGCAGTGCCAAATAGGTATTAGAGAACAGTTTTACCGCTTCGGCTTCTGTAGAGTCGGTATACAAGGTTTCAACGTCTTTTTTAACTGCACCTTCTAACAACAAATTTGCAAAAATTTGTGCACGTTCAGAGCGTTCACCGACCACTATTCGAGATGGATGTAGGTTGTCGTATAAGGCTTTACCTTCACGTAAAAACTCAGGAGAAAACATGAGATTCTCACACTCTAACTCTTGCTTAATTCGCGCAGTATAACCCACAGGTACGGTAGATTTAATCACCATAACCGCATTTGGGTTCATTGCCATCACGTCTTTAATCACCGCTTCGACCGATGAAGTATTAAAGTAGTTAGTCTCTACGTCATAATCTGTCGGTGTCGCGATAATCACGTAATCCGCGTTAGAATAAGCTAATTCTTTATCGAGTGTCGCGATGAAGTTTAATGCCTTGTTCGCCAAAAAATCTTCGATTTCAGTATCAACGATAGGAGACAACTGATTGTTCAGTAGCCTCACTTTCTCTTCGATAATATCAACTGCGACGACTTCATGATGTTGTGATAACAGCATCGCATTTGATAACCCTACATAACCTGTACCAGCAATTGCAATTTTCATAATAAACCGAGCTTTAGCTTTAATTGACCAAAAAAACAATCAACTCTCTACTGAGATAATAAATAACATTCAATAAGAATATAGGATAAAGTTAATAAAGCTTATTCCTATAAGAAAGTAAAAAAGAGCACTAATGAACAGGATCTGGTTTTGACACTTAGCAAAACCCTTGAAATTTTATTATAACTCATCACACGAGCTTAATCTCTCCCATCCAACCACATACGTAACATAAACGAAAGCTAACGAAACATCCTATAAGCATACTTAATTGCGAAAGTCGGCATCATATTAAAAACCAACCGTAAAGAAACCTTTAATAGATTAACAAAAGAAACTTTCTTCAACTTAATCATATATTTGAACCTAATCGTAAATTCACTCCACGCTTTAGAAAAACCGCGTCGTCTATTCAAGGTTTGATCATTAATTTTAAAATCAAGTAAGACCTGACCAATATTAGCAAATTTATAGCCTCTAACGAGCAGCAAAAACCAAAATGCCATATCCTCACTTAACATTGTATCAGTTGGATAACGGTTGCCGTCTAGAAAAACCTTAGTACGAAACATTACGGTAGGATGTATAAAAGGACATCGAGTAATACTGTAGTTTTCTAAGTCGTCATGTTGTTTAGGTACACATTTTACAGTCAAAGCATATGCAGAGCCAAACTCCCGGCAATAAGTGCCACACACATGGATATCTTTATTTTCTTCAAAAAACTCGACTTGAGTTTCAATTCTATCATTATAAGATAAATCGTCACTATCCATCCTTGCTACATATTCGTAATTACCTTTAACAACATGATCAATCAATCGATTTAGGCCTACAGCAAGTCCTACATTTGATTCACTTTCAACACATTTAACATTATCAATAACACTAAACTGATTAATAACATGTTGCATGTCTTCAGAAACAACTCCGTCTCTAAATATAAAAACATCACATGGTAGTGTTTGCTCTAATATACTAAATACAGCATTTTCAAAGTCTCTTATAGCATCATTTTTATAGACAGAAAGAATTACAGCTACTTTCATCACGATCTCCTTTCCACTTTTGCTCGTTTGAAATCATAAAGGTAAAATAACGAACGTATGACTAAAAGGTAAAAGAACACATATATATACTGAGTTAATGAAAATGATATAAAAATCACTACAAGCACCAGGTAATATAACACTCTAAACTCATTTAAAGAAGACCTTAACCGATTAAAAAATACAAATTTAAACCTCACTTCAGAAGATCGCTCGATTAAATTAATCAAAGGAAAGCTAAAAATAGTATACAATAAAACATCAGGACCTAATATAAAAACAATAGGCATTGAGTATCTAAGAAAAACGAGGAAAAAATGTAGGATTAGATTTATCCGACTCCGAACAATATTATATACAAAAAAAACCAAACCAATTGAAAAAATATAAAATATTGATTCATACCCTAACGCAACCCAACCAGAAATCAAAGCAACACAAATTCTAACTGATAGAATCGACGTAATATTGCACTCACAATACTTCATCAATTGTGTTGTTAATCTGATCGTAGGGTTCTGTTCCCTCTTTACCGTAAAGACATCATTGTAAATATAACCTATCTCATAAATAGAGTAACAACAAAGCACAATCAATATTAAGTTTGCTATTTCTAAACCACTGCATTGCTCATAATTTAAAACAAATAAAAACTGAGATAATATGTATATTAAAATCCATGATATGAGCTTCGTAATTGACTTCAAACGAGTAAAATAAAAATAACAAAACGGGATATATAATGAAAGCCTACTCGTATTCAATAACATCAGTTACACCATTTCTTTTCCAAAATAAAGCATCTTCTAAGCAATCTTTCTTGTAAACTGCAATAAATTTATCGCATAACTCTAAGCAAGGTCTATCTGTTCTATTATCTGTTATAAATGTTATTTTTGCCTCTTTGAAACAGTCATTAATAACACTTTTCTTATCGAAAAGTAAATCACGTTCAAAAAAACCACTCACGCAATAAACACCATCAATTTCTCTAACTTGTAATGTTGATGAATAGTAGCCATTAACTAAAAACTTCCTTGCGGCCACTTTAACGATAATGTCAATAGATGCAGATATGAAGTAGATCTCATCATACTCTTCCCTTATAGATTCTAGCTTATTCTTAACTTGGTCTATCAACTCAATGGTTTCAAGAAACTCGCTAGCTCTAGCTTCTAAATTACTAAAGCTATCTCCTCTAAGTAAATAAACGCAAGAATATCTAAAAATATCTTTTCCAAAAAATGAAAGATATATTTTACAAAAACATCGAAAAGGAACACTCCTAAATATATACTTGTATACAAACCGTTTATAACCCGACAAATAATAACTTAAAAAATCAAATGTCGTATTGGATTTATAAAACGTCCCGCATAAATCTAACAAGAGGACCTTGTTCATAATCTTGTCAATTCCTTTAGTGTTTCATTCATATCAAACCTTAACGCTTCCTTTCTTATTTTTCTACAATCTGGTAACAGAGTCTTATCGCTAGCAAACCTTAATATTATATCACAAGCATCATGATAACTGTTAATTAAACTCCCAGTATATCCCTCATGAATCGTTTCAATTACCCCACCTTTGTTATAACCAATCGTATATAAGCCTGATAGTTGAGCTTCAATATAACTAAGAGGTAGAGCTTCATCATATCTTGATAACAATAAATATAAATCAGACTCAGAGTAAATTTTGTTTAGTTGACTTCTTGAGCATGACCCTTTGAATATCACATTATCTTTTATAGACGAATTAGCCACCATACGCTTTAATTTATCTATATAATCACCGTCCCCGCAGACTATCCACCTAATAGAAGTATTTTTCCCTATTGCAGAATTCATGACATAGAACTTTTCTTTATAGCCTTTCATTAGAGTTATTCTACTAGCACTAACCACGTTAAAATATGAACTGTTGTTTATATTTCTTCCTTCAATATCAAAAAGGCTTGCATTAACTCCGGCATAAATAATTTTCGACTTTTCAGAAATTGGTAGAGAAGTATGTTTCAAAAATTTATCTTTAATAAATTTTCCAACAAATACAATATTTTTAGATTTTATACAAGCTTTTTGGTGCCATGACTTGAAGTTAAACACCCTTCTACCGATATTTGCAACTCGATCCAAATAAATGTTTTCAATCTCTAAACCGTGAATTATGACCGATGTTTTATCATAATCACTCCGACTAAAGATCAAGGAAGAGCTAATTGTAGGAGCACACTCATTTAATATAATTTCATCATACTCTTTGAGGTCGATATTGTTTTTAAAGTACTTTTTATACGATAAGAACCAAAAGTATGGCATTGTTTTTACTTGATGTATCTTTACTCCAAATGAATTTTGAATATTTTGTTGTTCTCTTGTAATTACAGTTACATCATAGTTATTATCTGAATACCACTGTGATATTTGAAAACCAACCGTACCAACCCCCCCTAAATATGGAGGCCATTCGTGACTAAATATTAAGATTTTTCTCATAGGTTACTCATGCGTTTTTTAAACCTTCCAACAAAAACATAGCCCAAATAAAGAACAGTTAAAAGAAAAATAAAGATAGGAAGTGATGTTGCAAAAAGAACTAAAAAGCCATCAATAACAATTAGTTTTGAAATGATATGAGTTACGTCATATTCTATCGCAACAAATAAGATAATCATGGAGATTAGGTTAATTAAAAAAAACACTTCTATGTTACTCTTAATTATTTCCTTATTGCTTTTATAGCACATTACATTTAAAACTAAACTTTTTAACATTGATGTTAAAAATAAATAGAAAAAACCAGACTCTATATTTACCGAGTTATATAAAACAATAGCCGATGGAATTAACGGTATAATAGAGCTCAAAGAAAATGCATAGAATTTCCGCTCTAAAACTATAACAGGAGACAAACTATAATTGAACCCAGACACTACAAATGACAACAATATTAAATAAATATAGTCATAAAGCTCACCATGCTGACCTTTAAAAACATATTCTATAATAGGCTGCTTAAATATATACATCGATATTAATATCGATTGAAACATTACAACATGAAAAGCAAGTAATTTTCTATCATAATATGGCTTATTGCATTTCATGCTGTTATTAACCCAAATACTTTCATATCTCGAGGGTATAGATATCGCACTAAATGCCAAATAGCTAAAGCCAGAGATAAACGCAAACGATCCTATGCTTTGATAGCCATAATCTAACTGAACAAAAACAAGAATAACAAAACTATGTGTAGCAAAAAAACTTAAAGCGTCGCCAATAAATACATCTTTATATCCAACAATGATATTATAGTCTTTCTTTAGTGGAAAGTTACGCCATATTTTCAACGATTCTTCTCTTGCTTTTATTGAAATTACTGATATTAAAACATTTACACACTCGATTGTAATTATTACTAACAGTACAGTGTCTATATCAATTTTCAAAAAAAACAACGATGAAAACTTCAATAAGTTAGACAAAAACCTCAATGTGAATATAGTTTTTAGATATCCTAAATAAAGCAGAATATTATCATAAAACAATGATGACAGACCGACTATTATTAAGTAACAATATAGAACTTCTAAATTCTCTAGATTATTATCATAAAAGGAATAACACACAAAAAATAGTGAGATAGATAATATTTTGAAGGCTACAACCCTACTTATAATTATAAGTTTTAACCTGCTTGATTTTGGTAAAACTCTTTGACAATATGTAGTAATACCGAACCCTGTCATTACTGTACTTAAAGCCAATATAGATGTAATATGAGTGTACTGACCAAATAATTCCGAGCCAAATGTGGTTGATAGCTTTAAGGTGAATAGTGCACCTAGGACTAAGTTTGCTACATTTCCTACATAGTGATAAATAAATGATATCAATTTTTATTCCTAAATAAAGAGACCAAAGCTAATATAAACAATGGATGCATATAGGACAATTTTGTTAGAGTTATACATATGTAATCAGTTTTATTTTTCACAAAAAAAAATGACAACAAGTACAAGCCAAGGCCAATAACCCCCAATTTGATAAAGAGTAAAATCCCCAATCCTAAATCATTTATTGAAGCCAATCTTAGCTCGCCTAAGCCATCACCAGAACTAAGGATAAACAGTTCATTTTCTAATGAAAACAAACCAGGCCCTATAAGTAACAGGTCAGTTTCTCTGTTCAAGATATAATTAACAAGTTCGATTCTCATCAATAATGTAGGGCTATTAAAAATCAATATCAGCTGTTCATAAAAAAACAACACACTAACAATTACAACAAAGGCCCCAAGGATAAGACAACCATATAGTTTAAATGATGATATAGAATTTTTTAACTTAGAAAACAGATAAATCGTACCAAACACTACAGCTGCACTAGAAAAAGTTAGAAAAATACTAGAAACAGCTAACCATCTAATTTTATTGCAAACAGTCTCGGACGTTAATTCGTATGTCAATAACAACACAATTATACACCCTGCGTAAGTAGATGGTTCAATATAGCCACCTGAAGCTCGATATTTTAACGGGCCCAATTGAGATAAGTACGTCATATATCTACTCTCTTCACCTGTGAAAAACTTCACATAGTCTATAAAGTAGCCGGATACATACACAGATACGAATTGAATGTAAAATAAAAACAAATGACAGAGTATAACAACAAATAGAGACTTCGATATCAACTCCGAATTAAACCTAATCATGTTATTTACGATCAAAGAAAAAAAGAAGTATAGTGAAAAATTCAATATATAACTTAATATGAAATTTTCATTATCTTCCTGTAACCAAGTTTCGTATACATAACTATAAATAAATCTTGTTATTGATATGAACATTAGAAAAATGACAATAGCTACTATTCTTATATCGACATTTAATTCATTTTTTTTTAAAATAAAAAATGACAACAAAATAAAAAGAACAACGCCTAACCTTTGTACATTCCCGGACAGGCTTACCAATGAGATAAAGAATATAGACAGCGTCAAGGTTACTAAAATAAAAATCTCACTGGACTTATTCATATTTTCTCATTCTTTTATAAATAATATAAATCAGTGGCGTGATCGTTCTAAAAACCACAAGCAATCTAACTAAGTTAGCCAAAACACTTAACGATGTGTCTTTATTGCTAACTACAATGTAACAAACCATAACTAAATCAAAATAAGTTGGTCTTTTTTTCTTATAAGAACTATACCGTATAAATCTATTTACATATTTATTCCTTACAGTATTTTTACTTAACTTTTGGTCTACTGAATGCTTTATAGATGCCATATCACCACTAATTCTATAAAGAAGTAATGGTTCGTTCAAGTTAGCAAAGTCACCATATTCGGATAATTTAAACCAAAGATCATAATCTTGACTTCTTCGTAATGTAACTTCATATCTAATTGAGTGTTCCCTAAAATACTTAGCTCTAACGATAACTGAAGGGTGAGCAAAACAAGATCCGTAAATTAACGCATTTTTAATGCTTCGATTGTCTTCCTTAATCCATTTAATCCTATCTTTTATCGGATTGTTATTGCTATCTATATGCTGTATGTTTGTGCCACATACAGCCACATTTTTGTGCTGCTCCATATAGGATACTTGTTTCTCTATCCTGTTGCTTAGAGAAATATCATCAGCATCCATCCTTGCTATATATTTACCTGCTGCTTCCTCAATTGCACGATTTAAGCTTCCGGCTAACCCCATGTTTTCGTCATTTTTAATAATACGTAATCTTGAGTCTTTATAGGAGTTAATTATACTTAAGCTATTATCTACTGAGCAATCATCTACGATTATAAACTCAAAGTTTTCATATGACTGTTCGATTATGCTGTCAATTGAGTATTTTAAATATTTTTCACAATTATAAACAGCCATCACAATACTGATTAGTGGCAGGTTACTTAACGGTATTTCATTTCGAAATGATGTCTTCATAATTGTTTTTTTCCACCTTGCTCACACATTTGAGGCTATAGTTTTCCATTATTTTATTATTAGCATTTTTAGCCAACTCCTTAGCATCATTAATATTCAAATGCTTAGCTTTAATTAACGAATTTTGTATCGATTGAGATGACACATCGTTTGCTAATACTGCATGTTTCTGGTCCTTTATAATGCTAGATATACCAGGCACCTTTGTAGCAACAATTAAACTACCTACAGCCATCGCTTCCAATAATATTTTGGGGGTCCCTTCGTAATGTGAACACAGGGCAAAATATTTATATTCAGTTAAGGTTTCGGCAACGAGATTATTATCCAGTTTTTTATTAAATTTTGCATCGATCCCGTTTGATTTAGAGAAATCAATTAGTTCACTTTCTAACTCTCCATGTCCATATAAATCAATCCCTAATGATGCCCCTTTGCAAGCCTCTAAAAGTGAGAATAGATTCTTTTGATCATTGTACCTGCCAACATATACAACTCTATCTATTCGACTTTCTTCATATTCGCAATATTGGAATTTATCCGTATCGATATAATTAGGCAACCAAACTACTCTCGAATTATTTTTTTTTAAAATTTTCCATTCATTAACATCTCTAACACTTGCACAAGCACATATGTCAGCATAATTTACTGCTATCTTTTCAATGTTCTTCCAAAAAAAACACTGTAGGTGTTTTTTTTGCCTTTCTAAAAAGTACGTTAATGAATATCCTGTTCTTAAATAAATTGTTTTTTTATATAAAAGCTTTGAAATCAATACGGGTATGCAAGAGCTTAATTGATTAGTCTTAAGAACATCTAGCTTCTTTATTTCTTTATTATAAATAATTGGCATTGCTAGTTGATATATACGACGCCCAACTTTATTATCAAAAGCCTTTGGCATTGGGTGGACAACTATATTATCACCACATACACCTTCTTTTTTTAACTTATCGTAATAATACCTATCACAGCTTCCATACGTGAAAACATGTAATTCTTTAATGCTTTTATCTGCAATCAACTTTTTATATATATCAAACTCTCTATATGCTAACCCTGTAGCATACCATTGCTGTAATGATGTACACTTACTAAACATTAATCCGACGTTATAGCTCATAGTCACCTGCTTTGAATTAATATAAAATCACACTTCAATTTAATCCCGAATTCAGCTGCGAAGTGCGACACTCGCCAATATCAAGCAGCAATGCCATTTCTTTAAAGACAATCGCTGGTTGCTTGAAATCTAAACGCTTTTTCGAACGAAAATTTATCCGCGATAAAGTGAATTCAATATCGCTATCTGTTACCGTTGTGAGGTCGATTCCTTTCTTCACATATTGCCTTAAAAGACCGTTAGTACTCTCATTGGCTCCACGCTCCCAAGAACTATAAGGATGGGCAAAGTAAACATCAGCCTCCAACGCCTTTGCGATGGTTTCATGACCTGTAAACTCGCTCCCGTTATCTGCCGTGATGGTATGGACATGTTCCTTATAAGGCATGAGTAGCTCGATGGTGGCTTTGATGACATCATCTGCTGACTTCGATGGCACTTTCTTGACCACGTAAAATCGTGTTTTACGCTCTAAAATTGTCATCATAGCACCAGTGCCATGTTTGCCTAATACGGTGTCGATTTCCCTATCACCCAATCGCTCCTTGCTGTCAACGATTCTTGGCCTATCATCGATAGAAACAGCATTCTTGATCGCTGGCGCTTTCTCTTTTCTACCGCGACGATACCGCTTGTGACCTTGCCTCAAGTGGCGATATAACTTGCCTCCCAAGCATTTATCCTGTGCAACAAATCGGGAAATCCACTCATGGCTGACAGCGGCACCGACTCTAGTTAATACACTGGAAATCTGCTCTGGACTCCAATCCGATTCTAAAAGGAGGCGGATAAAATCAACACGCTCCTTTGGTATTCTATATTTATGTGCTGATGTGCGTTTTTTGATTGAGAATACTTGAGCTTCGTTTGGCCAATAATGACTGCCATTGCTGCCACGTTTAAGCTCCCGATAGACCGTCGAGCGATGGCACTGAACGGTTTTAGCAATTTCAGAAACTGCCCCCGTTCCAAAAGAGCAGAAATCTTATATCTTCTGTCTTCGGTCAACTGCTGATAATTAATGGTGGTACTGCTTGTTTCTTTGGCGAGAAGAGCGTACTACTTTCAGCAGTTGGCTGCCTCTTCTACACCTTCTCGTAAATGTTACATCGAAAAATTCTTTGATGGTGACTATGTCTCAGTAGCTGTTGCGCCAATGCCTTTCAGTGGCAGTTCACCAATTTTATTTAGTCGCGTACGCCTACCCATTACTTCGATGAGCTTGTCCTGACCTTTGCTAATCCAGCTCTAGTTGACTTTTATTGACTTAGCCGGAAGTACAGTGCTTCTGGAGGGGAACCTTTGAGCCTCTTGTATAATAAACCATTGTGATGCAACCTTTATTAACACCCACTACACTATAGCGAATATCCAATCCAGCTTCTACATAGACAATAATTTTGTGAGACTAAAGAAGTGTTCTCCGGCTTCAGCTTATCTGACTGTAGGTACAAGTAGTACATCTACCAGTACTACTTGTATATTGATTAAAGCTATTAACTAATCTCTCCTTTATTGTTTAGAATCACTTTCAGTTCCTTGGATCACTTCAATTATTTTTTTTGCTCTAGCTTCATATGTATGCTGTCTAACAAATTTTTGCGCGTTGTTAATTATCGGTAAGCGTACATTTTCATCTTGCGCTTTCTCAAGCACTAGTGAAAAGTCGCTCATATCTTCCTTAAACATAAGACAATTATCCCCATCCTTCATTATTCCATTATATGAATCAACTTTCGGGCATATTATTAATGTCCTGGAAGCCATGAGTTCAAAAAATCTAGTGTTAAATATGCCAATAGCTGAAGGTGTATTTAAAAAGCTCTTAAATCTTCTAAGAAATTTTGCATATTTATTCCCATGAGGAAGAAGGCTTTGTCCTAATAAATTTTTCGCACCAAACTCTGCCCAGTAAATATTATAACCTAGATATTTTTCTTTGAAAAAACTCTTTCTTAATATTACCTTTCTATCGTAATTTGATTTTAAGTTTTTATATTTATCTAAAAATATTTCATTTTTAACTTTACTTCTAAAGTCTAGGTGTTTCATATGTAAACCACCAGTAAAACCAAAGTCATAATCTTTCGGTTCGTTATTATAGCCAAACCTAGCTAAATCAACCGCAAAATGACTTTGAACAAATCTAATCCCTACTTCTTCCTCCCATAATTTAAAGTTAGGATGAACTGTTACAATAAGGTCAACACTTTGCAACTTTGCATAATCAAAACGCAGTTCTAATTTTTTATATTCTTTGTTTAGATAGTATATTTTTTTGACAGAATCGATTTTTTCTAATCTTATGTTGCAATGTGGGTCTACATTGTCATCTGATTCATCATCATCCCAACTAGTTGAAAAGACTATAATATCTAAATCTTCTTTTTTAAATGGTGATTTTTCTATAACCGAATCAATGTCATCATCATTATTATAACCAGGGTAGCCTGGACCATAAACAAAGCAATTGGTTGTTTTTTTCCAGCCTTTAACTATATCATTATGATAATAGCCGGATTTATATTTACTGTAATTTTTTGATAGTATTATAGTGTTCAAAATTAACCTTTATATAAATATCATGTGCTTTCGGCATTCCAAAAAGATAGAGAACTTCAGATTGAGACTAAATTTTATAATGCCTGAATTAAATTGCGAAGTGCGGCACTCTCCAATATCAAGCAGTCACTGCCATTTATTTAAAGATAATCGCTGATTGCTGAAGTCTAAACACTTTTTCGGTCGATAATTTATCCGTGATACAGCGAATTCAATATCGCTGTCTGTTACCGTTGTTAAGTTGGTTCCTTTCTTCACGACTGCCTTAAAAGCCCGTTAGTATTCTCATTGGCTCCACGCTCCCAATAGCTATAAGGATGGGCAAAGTACACATCGAAATCCAACGCCTTTGCGATGATTTCATGGCCCGCAAACCCTCTCCCATTATCTGCCTTGATGGTATGGATATGTTCCTTATAAGGCATGAGTAGTTCTATGGTAGCTTTAATAACATCATCTGCTGATTTCGATGGCACCTTCTTGAACTCGTAAAATCGTGTTTTACGCTCCAAGATTGTCACCATAACACCTGTGCCATGTTTGCCTAATACGATGTCGATTTCCCAATCATCCAATCGCTTCTTACTGTCAACGATGCTTGGCCTATCATCGATAGAAACAGCATTTTGGATCGCTGGTGCTTTCTTTTTTCTACCGCGACGATACCGCTTGTGACCTTGCCTCAAGTGGCGATATAACTTGCCGCCTAAGCGTTTATCCTGAGCAACAAATCGATAGTTCCACTCATGGCTGACTACAAGAGCGACTCTAATTAATACACTGGAAATCTGCTCTGGAATCCAATCCGACTCTAAAAGGAGGTAGATAAAATCAACACACTCCTGAGGTATTCTATATTTACGCGCCGATGTGCGTTTTTTTGATTGAGAATACCTGGGCTTTGCTTGGACAATAATGACTGCCTTTGCTGCCGCATTTAAGCTCCTGATATACCGTAGAGAGATGGCACTGAATGGTTTTAGCTATTTCAGAAACCGAAATCTCCCGTTCCAATAGAGCTGAAATATGGTATCTTTTTCCCTCGGTCAACTGCGGATAATTCATGGTAGTACTGTTTGTTTCTTTGACGAGAAGAGCGTACCACTTTCAGTAGTTGGCTTCCTCTTCTACACCTTTCCATAAATGTCGTACTTATTATCTGAAATCGTGTGTACTATGTTAAATTTAAGAGTATAGAGCATAATTATTACACTCTATACTTCATGTCAGCCTTTTAATACTTCATGTCAGCCTTTTAAATATTATCGAACAGCACTACTCATTCCCGGGGTAAAATCAGCATCGTTCTCAATTAGCTCCCAGTTATCTTTGAACCACTGGACATTTTCTTTAAAGCCTTCTTCAAACGTAATGATTGGCTTATAACCAATCAAACGCTCCGCTTTATCAGTACAGGCTAACATTCTTTTTTTAGTATCCCATGTCCTTCTTGGTTTGAATTCGATGTTATCTTCATTAGATGCGGCAATATTTACAGCCTTAGCCATATCAGCAATAGATATTTCTCGGCCAGCAGATAAATTGAAATTCTCACCGATAGCATCATTATAAAAACCGGATTTAATCAAACCTTGCACAAGATCTAGAACATACGTGAAGTCCCTTGTTTCCGAACCATCTCCAGTAATCGGTAACGGTTTCTTTTTCATCGCCCAATAAATAAAATTTGGAATTACATTTCTGTATTGACCAGGGATTTCTCCAGGCCCATAAGAGTTAAAGAATCTACAATTTACAGTATTCAAACCATAATTATGGTGATAGAAGTTACAATACATTTCTCCCGTCATCTTATTAACCTGGTAAGGTGTTGTAAGATGCATCGAAATAAAGTCTTCTTTTACAGGCAACTGTGCAGAAGAACCATACACAGCACAGCCACTTGATGCATATACAAAGCGGCTAACACTTGCCAGTCTAGAGTACTCTAAAAGTTTAATTTGGCCAATAACGTCAACTTCTGCTGAAATTTCAGGATAGTCAACAGAGTTTTGGTTCGCAAAAAATGCAGCAAGGTGAAAAACGATATCTATATCTTCTTTAAAGACTCTTTTCATATCAACATCACTTCGAACATCACCTTTAACAAACATAACATTTGTTAAAGGTGTTATATTCCAATTAGACTCAGTTTTAGAGGAGCTCAAATTATCTAATATAACAACCTTACCATGTGGCCCGACTAACTTAGATAGCATAATTATTAAATTACTTCCAATAGCACCAGCACCACCAGTAACTAGTACGTTTTTATCAGTGTAATACTCCAATAAGTCACTATCAAAACCAACCTTATCAAAATACTCTTCTACAATTCTTAACCTTTGTTCGTATACAGGCTTCATATTTACTTTTCCATCATTTGGTTACTAAGTTGTCACAGATTTTTTCGCAAGTCTTACCATCACCATATGGGTTATGTGCAAAGCTCATCATTTGGTAAGCTGCTTTATTTGTTAGCAATACATTTAAATTGTCAACAATAGTCGTCACACATGCCCCTACTAACTTAACTGTCCCCGCTTCAACAGCTTCTGGCCGTTCTGTCGTATCGCGCATAACTAAAACTGGTTTCCCAAGGGAAGGAGCTTCTTCTTGAATACCACCAGAATCTGTCAAAATGATGTGGGAGCGCCCCATCAAATAGACAAAAGGTAAATACTGTTGTGGTTCTATTAAATAAACGTTGCTTATATCACCTAAAATGCGATTTACAGGTTCTCGAACATTTGGGTTTAAATGCACGGGGTATACAACCTGAACCTCTTGATGCATTTTAGCTATTCGAGCTAACGCCTCACATATACTTTCAAATCCCTTACCAAAACTCTCACGTCGGTGACCAGTGACTAATATTAATTTTTTACTGTCATCCAGAAAAGAAAACTGGCTTGAAAGCTCTGCGTTCAAAGCTTTGTCTGAATCAATTTTCCCCTTCACCATCAAGAGAGAATCTATAACTGTATTACCAGTCACGTAGATATCATCCACGCTGACGTTTTCTTTTAATAGGTTATCTTTTGAAGATTGAGTAGGTGCAAAGTGGTACTTAGTTAACGCACCAGTTAGGCGTCGATTGCCTTCTTCTGGCCACGGCGAGTACATATTACCGGTACGGAGGCCGGCCTCTACATGACCAACTTCAATTTGTTCATAATAAGCAGCTAAACTGGCAGCAAAAGTGGTTGCTGTATCACCATGAACCAACACAACGTCTGGCTCAAAATCTTGAAGAATCGGCTTTAATCCTTGAACAATGCGCGCTGTTACATCATTGAGTGTTTGACCGACTTTCATCAAATTTAAATCATAATCCGGCTTGATGTCGAATAGGTCTAAAACTTGATCTAGCATCTCTCGGTGCTGAGCGGTTACGCAACACTTTGCTTCAAAGCGCTCATCAGCATCAAGAGCATGAACAAGAGGTGCCATTTTGATTGCTTCAGGTCGAGTGCCAAAGACCGTCAAGATTTTTTTCTTAGCCATAATAGAGTTGTCACTTATTTTACGTTGAAGGGAGCTATGCCCTTTAAAATTGAATTCAATAACCACAAAAACATCCCAGCTATTCTTCAGATCCTGAGACATTCTTCATCCGTTTTGAAACCGTAGGTTCTCGCCTATCTTACATTGAAACCTAGATTATACTTATTTATCAAAACACCCTATTTCTTTAAGTGTCCCGCTTAGGAATGCTACCGCCCTTAGGTCTAGCTCCTAAAGGCAATAACTTCACAGTTCAACCGCTTTAATGCAGCTTTTAATTCGAGAAAACTTTAACAGAGTAGGTACAAATTAACCAGTTTAAATTTTATCTGGTTTGAACAAAACTCTAAGCAGGATAGACTTTGTTTCGTAATCAAATTTAGTGATAGAGCCATCCAGTTTCGTTTATCTTTCGGTCAACACAACAAACGAGCAGCTCCAGTTAGACTGGATACCGCATTAAGCGACGTATTGTTTTCAAACTTAACTGGGCTTAGATACCCAAGAGCCCTGTGCCTTCTTGTTCAATTATAATCGACTTCGACATATTCAAAAAGTGCTTGGCGCATCACTTCTCGCGTCATTATCGGTCGTATTGGACGGCTTCTTCTCAGCGACTGATGTGATGATATCGCTCAACACCGACATTGCTGATAAGCCGCGTTTTTTGCCGGTTTCGATAAGTGTATGAATACGACTACGGAATTTATCGCCTGCATCCGAGGTCGTTCCAAAGCTGATTTTCCTTTGAATGACAAAACCTCTAATACATCGCTCAGCTTCATTATTAGTTAAGGGGATTGAGGTTTTCTTGAGGAAACCCACAAGCTTTCTCTATGCTTGATCAGTAACTTGCATCGTCCCCGATACCGTTTGACCATAACATCTGTCCCTTTATTCAACCAATGATCGAACGATTTTTGTAGCCTGTGCATTCGCCGCAAATACAGTGAATAATCCAATTCACCTTGCTCGTAACGATGCTGAGTATGGAAAATGGCGTTCGTCAGCAAACAAAGATGTTTGCCAATATAGGCGGTGTGGCCACCGCCACTATAATCCGCCATTTGTTGAAGATTGCGCTTCACATGCGCCCAACATAACAGGTGACGGTCTGCGGCTATCCAGTTATAGCTTGAGCACTGGTCGCTAACTACAATGCCTGTATAATCTTCATCAATGACCTTTTTCGCTGATGAGGCCGAGCGTGAATACAGTATTTGTTCATAGACAAGGTCATCACTGGCCACTAACCAACACCAACGAAGGCTTTGCTCATCATTTCTATGGTGAGAGGTTTCGTCGGCATGAATCAAAGGGGCTTTCTTTAACGCTTGTTTTATCGCTTGATGCAATGGAGTCAACATTGAAGCGACTTTAGTTTGCGCTTCGCTAATCGCACCGACCGAAAAGGTTGTGCCAAGCTGTTCTTTGAGAAGTGATTGGATTTTTCGAACGCTGAGATGATATTGTCCCGCAAGCACGCCAATATAACTTAATAGATTAGGGCCGATGATACCTTGTGAGACATTGTCAGGTTTTGAGCTTTTACTGTTTCTTTGCAGTGGCGACATTGACCAGCAAATAAACGGTATTCAGTGATGTAGACCGTAGGTTTCGGAATGGCGTTGTTGATCAAATCAACTTGAAGGTCAACGACGCCATATGCGACTCATCGTTAGCTTCGAACAGGCATGCCTAGTCCTATGACTTTGTTTATAGCTTTGACATTCGCCATGATTTCACCCACTTGAGCGTTATAACATCTCAAGCTCAATTTACCGCTGGTTAGTCCTTTATATCGATACATTGCGGTCTCAGATATTGAGCGATAGTGATAACCAAACTCGGATTTCCACTCCGCTATTGTTCCGTTTTTCAGAGCCTCTACAGCTTCATTTCTGGGATATCCATCCTCCCAAAACACTGCATTCTTTCGAGGTGGTATCAATGGAGTACAACCTTTATTTTTCAGAGTATTGTGGCAACTTTTTGTGTCATATGCTCCATCGGCAGATACGACATCGATCTTTCTACGTAAAGGGTTGAGTAACGTTGGCAGCACTTCGCTATCACCAACATTTACCAGGCTGACCTCGACACTAATGACTTCATGGGTATCTACATCAACGGCTAAGTGCAACTTGCGCCAAGTTCTACGTTTTTCGGCACCATGTTTCTTCACCTTCCACTCACCCTCGCCAAAGACTTTGAGACCAGTCGAGTCAATGGCTATAGACGAATAGCCCCTTTAGATTTATTACGGTATTTGACCTGGACTGTCTTCGAGCGTTTACTGATACAGGTGTAGTCTGGGGACGTCAGCGGAACATCCAATAACTCAAAGATAGTGTCGATAAAACCTTGAAGGGCACTCAATGGTAGTGAGAATATTCCTTTAATCATCAAGGCAGTTTCAATCGCTGTATCAGAGTACTGAAAGCCTCTACCACGCTTACCATGATGAGTTTTGCATCGCCATGCATCAACGGCTGTATCATCTATCCAGAACGTAACCGACGCCCGTTTGCACAAAGCCTTATTGTACTCCGCCCAGTTAGTTATCTTCTTTTCCGCCTTACCCATGTTGTCACCGCTCTAACCATCATAAAGGTTCAGATCGCAGGACTCGAAAAAGGTTCAACTGATTTAGGCAACAACGCCGCTTGATATTGGAGAGGGCTTTGTTGCGTAATTCAGTTAGAGACAGAGCAGCCCCATTTCGTGCGTTTCTT
>NZ_JBGONU010000045.1:0-40703 GCF_041439295.1 Vibrio sp. 1F253
TGCCTTTTGGCCACAGCGTATTAACCACTTCCGCTGCTTCTCATGTGACGCACCTGTCGGGTGGACGACACTTGTTACCAAGTGCCGTCTCCCTAAGAACCGTACGTGCAACTTTCACTGCATACGGCTCAAGCCTCCGCAAAGGCATCGTTTGATACCCAGCAACTTATAAAGCAGTTAAAACAGGATCGTTCCAAGAGTTGCGAGCTTTCCTTTTGAATTTTCTCTTCGCCAAGTATTCTTGGTGCTGAGGGTCAAATGGCGTTGCGGCACTTCGGATTTTCACATGTCTTTCTATTGATACTTTGGCTATTTGAAATAGATTGAACTGACAATCCATATTCATTATCTTCTGCCAACCGTGAAATTGCCATTGGCCTTTTCGGTTGATGAAGTACTTATGGGTGACCCAACTTTTTGATTTAGTTGGGTGACGCCTAATAGCCCAGAGCCATAATGCTTGGAATAGTTGGTGTCCAACGTATCCGAAAACTCGTTTAGCAACACAGTGGCGATAGTAATTCGCCCATCCCCGTATTTTGGGGTTTATCATTTTGATAAGGTTATTTACGGGGATCGTTGCGTGAGTTTTGATGAGTCTACGCAAGTTACTTAAGAATGACAGTACATTGGTTTTACTCGGTTTTATGAGTAGCTTTCCTTTGTATTTTCTGTGGTTAAACCCTAGAAAATCGAATCCATCATCAATATGAGTTGTGCGTGTTTTTTCATCGGAAAGTGTTAGACCTCTTTCTAGTAGAAATTCAGTAATCAATGGCTTTATGTCGTTCTCTAATACATCCTTTGATGTACAAGTGACAACAAAATCATCAGCGTATCCAATAAAGTTGGCTCTTGCTTTCTTCTTAAGAGCCAAGGACTTTATTTGTTGTTCAAGCCCTGCGAGAGTGATTAGCATTAATGTTGGAGAAATTATGCCACCTTGTGGCGTGCCTTCTTCCGTACGATAAAACAACCCTTTATCTACAAAACCAGACTTCAACCATTGTTCCAACATACGCTTGTCTACAGCGATGTTATCAAGAAGCCATTGGTGCCCGATTTTATCAAAACAGGATTTAATATCTCCTTCAAGAACCCATTTAGCTGCCTTCTTTTGAGCCAAGCATAAGAAAGACTGCGCTATTGCATCAGTAGTGCTTCGGTTTGGTCTGAAGCCGTAACTATTTGGGTCTGAAATTGTTTCCGAGATAGGCTCCAAAGCAAGGAGGTGGAGTGCTTGTTGCGCTCTATCTGCCATACAAGGAATACCAAGTGGTCGAAGCTTACCGTTCTTTTTAGGGATGTAGATACGCTTGAGTGGTTTAGCTTGATAAGCTTTTCGACTCAATTGATTCACTGCATTCATGCGACGTGCATCTGTATTCCAGAGCACGCCATCTATTCCAGGCGTTTTACTACCTTTGTTTTGAGATACTCGCTTAACAGCAAGAAGTTTTGCTGAACGAGAATGGGTTAGTATCCACTGTAAGGCTTTTGCTTTACCGTGATTACCTTCTCTAGTTGCCTTTGCGATACGCATTTGGAGCTTTAAGACATGCGCCTCCACAGCCTTCCAGTTAATGGATTGCCATTGTGCACTGTCAGAAGATGCACTAATCTCGTTCGAAATCATCATTTGCTTTTCTTCCTTAATAAAGTTCTTCAAACTCTCTCGCAACGGGAGACCAGTTGGAAGTGGGCTCACTTTCGTGATCAGGCATGTGCCTGTATCTGCATCATTACAATCCAGCTTTCGCTTTCTCCAACCTCCTTTACCTGCATCACTATCGGCCACATAGGCTTTCCCAGAGGGAGTGATACAGGCTTACCATGTTCCGTATGTTCCGTATGTCTCGTAATGTCAGGGTAGATGCCCACTATAATGCGGAGAGCATTTCGATCACGAAAGAATACACACAAACTTCTTTCCTACTCTCGTTGCTTATTTAGCTACAGCGTCTAAACCACTTCCGCTGCTTGTGAAATTACGCATCTGACGTGGATTCACTTCTGTTCATCATACTGACTCCCTAGCACTTACCCGATTTATGTGGTTATCAGGAGGATCTTCCTCTCGCGATTCAGTTCCCGTCCATCAGATAGACTTTGTTACATTGTCAGGCTCGCTTCTTTATTCAGAGCCGTAGGGTCATTTGGTGATACAAATGGTTCGCTCTTTTCGTGGCGAACAACGATTCATACGACTTCATGTCGCACTAAATGGATTCACATATGTTCATCATACTGACTCCCTAGCACTCACCCGATTTGTGGTTGTCAGGAGGAAGTTCTTCTCACGATTTACTTCCCGCCAAGTAGTTACTTGACTTCGTTACATTGTCTGGCTCGCTACTTTATTCAGAGCCATAGGGTCATCTGGTGATACAGATGGTTCACGCTTTCGTGGTGAACAACGCTTCATACGACTTCACGTCGCACGGGCAAATCATGGCTAACCTTCAAAGTAGGATTAGCTGGCAAAATAGTGTGAGCTTGCAAGATCTCGATGCTGATGAGATCACCGAATGGCCGTTGTTGCCCCAACTGCTCGTTATTCTGTTGCTGATGATATTAATCCAAGGTGTCGGGACTTGGCTGTATTTGCTGCCTTTAGACGATGAACTGCAGCAGATGAAGCAGCAAGAGCAGACTTTGAAAGCAACGTTAAGGATAAAAGCGAACAAGGTTGCGGCTTTGCCTAAGCTTCAGAGTCAGTTGGATGAGCTAACCAGTCGCTACGACTATCTGTTAGAACAACTACCCGTTCAAAAGGAGCTCGCCAGTATGTTGGCCTCAGTGAATGAACTTGGTTTGGATAATGCGCTGACCTTTACGCGCATTGATTGGGGGCAAAAGCAGAACAAGGAATTCCTCTATCGGTTACCCCTCAATATTGAGCTAACCGGTGATTACCACGAGATTGGCGATTTCTCCGCGGCCATCGCGAAACTGCCGCGCATTATTAGCTTCGATGATGTGAATTGGCAGCGAGTCAGTCAAGAAAGTAGCACGCTACATTTCAGGGTTCGAGCTTACACCTATCAGTTTAAATCGGAGGTGAATGATGAAATTCAGTAGCGCCCTTTTGTCCCTATTGTTACTGCTTGTGCTTTCAGGCTGTAAATCCAATCAGGATTCGTTAGAAGATTTTGTGAGGCAAGTTGAAGCTAAGGCGAGAAAAGAGGTAGAAAAACTTGTCCCAGAAACGGAGTTCTTAGCCGCAACTTATCAACGCCACGCCTTTCGTCCTCCCTTTGAGCTCCCTAAAGAAGCCATCGTACAAAACCAACCCTTGGTGAAGAAAGACTGTTGGCAACCAAGCGCACGCTCTCGCAATGGCAAGCTAGAAAAATACCCGCTGAGTAAGCTGCGTTTAAGAGGCGTAATGGGCAGTGGAACAAGCGTTTCAGGGTTAGTACAAACCCCAAAAGGGAACGTGGTCAATGTGAAAAAAGGTCAGTTTATTGGCTTAAACAATGGTCGAGTTACTAAGGTGACGAGCCAGTATGTACAGATTAATGAAACTCTTCCAGATGGTTTAGGTTGTTGGCATAAGCGCAACGTTAGGCTCGCTCTGAAGTAAACCAATGTCACATGATGTGGATATGAGATGTAAATATGATTAAAGGAATAAGTGGATTAGTGAGCAAGGCTCTACAAGGTTTTGCTGTGTCTGTGATGTTGGTGGTTAGCGTGTTCAGCTATGCCGAGAGCTTGCCAAATCAATTGGAAAATATTGATTTTAGGGTCAACAAGGAGAAAGACGCCGTCATCATTATCGAATTGGCAACCAGCACTGCTGTGGTGGATGTTCAACGTGCTCAGGAAGGTTTAAGTATCGAGTTACTCAATACTCAGGTGAATGACGATAAGCTTTACCTCCTGGATGTGAAGGACTTCGCGACCTCAGTTGAAGGTATTGAGGTGTATAAGGAAACGCCCAGTACGCGATTGTTGGCAACGATCGCTGGTGACTATCAATATGAATACAACTTAAAAGGTCGCTTTATTGAGGTAATGATCAGTAGGCCTACTATTGATGAAGTGACAATAGAGAAAAATGTTTTAGAAAAAGAAGGCAAGGTGATATCGATTAACTTCCAAGATATCCCTGTACGTAATGTTTTGCAGCTTATTGCTGATTACAACGATTTCAATCTCGTTGTTTCTGATTCAGTCACGGGTAATCTGACTTTACGTTTAGATGGTGTGCCTTGGCAGCAAGTTCTCGACATTATCTTGCAAGTTAAGGGGTTGGATAAGCGTGTTGATGGCAACGTTATCTTGGTGGCACCTAAAGCTGAGCTCGACCTTAGAGAGCAACAAGCGCTAGAGAAATCTCGTTTGGAAGAAGAGCTAGGTGAACTCAAGTCGGAAATCATCAAGATTAACTTTGCCAAAGCCACCGACATTGCCGACATGATTGGTGGGGAAGGGGCGGTAAGCATGTTGTCCGAGCGAGGCTCGATTACCATTGATGAGCGAACTAACTCCCTGTTGATCCGTGAATTGGAAGAAAACATTGCGGTGATACGAGGCATTATTGAATCGCTAGACATTCCCGTGAAGCAAGTTCAGATAGAAGCACGTATTGTCACTGTTACTGAGGGTAATCTTGATGAACTAGGAGTGCGTTGGGGCGTTTCCTCGACTAACGGAAGCTTCAAAGTTGGCGGCTCGATAGAGGGCAACCATCCATCGCAAATTACGCCGTATGACGACAATGGTGGGAATAGTGCGATTGACGATTTCCTCAACGTTAATTTAGGAGCAACTTCCCCGAGCGCGTCGAGTATTGCGTTTCAGGTAGCCAAGCTGGGTTCTGATACCTTGCTTGATCTTGAATTGTCAGCACTGCAACAAGAGTCGAAAGCAGAGATTATTTCTAGCCCACGCTTAATTACCACCAATAAAAAACCCGCTTATATTGAGCAAGGTACTGAAATCCCTTATTTAGAGTCTTCTTCAAGTGGTGCTACTTCAGTCGCATTTAAGAAAGCGGTATTGAGTCTCAAGGTGACTCCGCAGATCACCCCCGATAATCGTTTGGTATTGGATTTGAGCGTGACTCAAGATAGGCCAGGGCAAGTGGTGAAAACCGGCACCGGTGAAGCGGTCGCTATTGATACGCAAAGAATTGGTACGCAAGTGCTTGTTAATAATGGTGAAACGGTCGTGTTGGGTGGTATTTTTCAACACAGTGTGAGCAGCCAAGTTGATAAAGTTCCACTGTTAGGAGACCTTCCTGTTCTTGGCGCATTGTTCCGTCGTAGCTATGAAAATGTAGGCAAAAGTGAACTACTTATTTTTGTTACACCTAAAGTTGTGATTCAGTAATGAGCAATTAGATTAAAAATAAAGTTGCATTAGTGGCACCTAACCTTGATAATTTCGGGTCTTATCACGAATTATCTGTGAGGAATCGGTGCCACGGGCCTTTTAATTTCAGTACTTGTACTGACCTACCTTGTGGCGATGTCATTGAATTAACGTTGTAAATTACTGCTAAAAACATGGCTGAGAAACGCAATATTTTTCTTGTTGGCCCAATGGGCGCCGGCAAAAGTACAATTGGTAGACACCTAGCTTCCCAACTTCATATGGAGTTTCTAGACTCTGACACTGTGATCGAAGAGCGCACTGGCGCAGACATCGCATGGGTTTTTGATGTTGAGGGCGAAGATGGTTTCCGTAAGCGCGAAGAATCTGTAATCAACGATCTGACAGAAGAACAAGGTATTGTTCTTGCGACAGGTGGTGGTTCAGTGCTGAGCAAAGAAAACCGTAACCGTCTATCTGCACGAGGCATTGTTGTATACCTAGAGACAACAATTGAAAAGCAACTTGCTCGCACTAACCGCGACAAGAAACGCCCTCTACTTCAAACAGACAACCCGCGTGATGTGCTAGAAGATCTAGCTGTATCTCGCAACGCACTATACGAAGAAGTGGCGGACTACACAGTTCGTACTGACGACCAAAGTGCAAAAGTGGTAGCCAACCAGATCGTAAAAATGCTAGAAGAACGTTAAGTTCATTTTTCGGAGAGCAAACCCATGGAACGGATTACGGTCAATCTAGCTGAGCGTAGCTACCCTATCTCTATTGGCGCCGGGTTATTTGAAGACCCGGCGTACCTTTCTTTTTTATCAGGTAAGCAGAAAGTTGTTGTTATCAGTAATGTGACAGTAGCGCCTCTTTATGCTGATAAAATTTTATCGCTATTGGATCAAGTCGGCTGTCAAACATCTCTTCTCGAGCTGCCAGACGGTGAACAGTACAAAAACCTTGAAACGTTCAATTCAGTGATGAGCTACATGCTTGAAGGAAATTACAGCCGCGATGTGGTGGTGATTGCTTTAGGTGGTGGTGTTATCGGTGATTTGGTTGGTTTTGCTGCTTCTTGTTATCAACGCGGTATTGATTTCATTCAAATCCCGACGACCCTTCTTTCTCAAGTGGACTCCTCTGTAGGTGGTAAAACGGCAGTGAACCATCCCCTTGGCAAGAATATGATCGGCGCTTTTTACCAACCAAAATCTGTCATCATCGATACTAACTGCCTATCAACGCTTCCAGAGCGTGAGTTTGCAGCGGGTATGGCTGAGGTGATCAAATACGGCATCATTTACGATGAAGCCTTTTTGGGCTGGTTGGAACAGAATCTAGAGAAACTGTATCAACTTGATGAAGACGCACTGATTACCGCGATTGCTCGTTGTTGTGCAATTAAGGCTGAAGTGGTTGCTATCGATGAAAAAGAGTCAGGAATCAGAGCGTTATTGAACCTAGGTCATACATTTGGTCATGCGATTGAAGCAGAACTAGGCTATGGTAATTGGCTACATGGTGAAGCTGTGTCGTCAGGCACTGTAATGGCAGCAAAAACCGCCCAATTACAGGGACTGATTTCTCAGCAGCAACTTGAGCGAATTATTTCTATACTCAAGAATGCGAAACTACCAATCCATACGCCAGAAAGCATGTCTTTTGAAGACTTTATGAAGCACATGATGCGCGATAAAAAAGTGCTGTCTGGTCAGTTGCGTCTGGTATTACCAACAAGTATTGGTACTGCTGAAGTGGTTGCTGATGTACCTCAAGACATCATTAAACAAGCGATTGATTTCTGCCGTACTCTTTAAATTCGGTTGTGAGGTTGCCTAGCTAAAAGTTAGGCAACTGAAGCGCTTTACAGATCGAACTTATCAGTAGGGATCCCCAATGAGTTTGGCTCATGATTTAAGAGTATTGGAGTTAGAGTCTCAAGTTGAGTTGCTAGAGCGTTTACAGCTTTTAACTAACTTTGGTTCAAACTTTGTAAATGTTGCTGGTAAAACGGGTTCTGGCCGATCTTGGTTAGCTCAGCGTTATCTTGAAGCATGGTCGACAGAAAAAAATCAGTGTTTACTGCTTTGTCACCCAAGCCAAGACGATCAACAGCGCCGCGCACTTATTCTTAGTCAGATTGTTTCTGACCCACTCTTTAATCAACATGATTCTTTATCTGATAGCCTTGCTAGGTTACTGGATGGAGATACGTGTAATGTGCTTATTGTCATTGATGACGCCCACCGATTGTCTGAGCTACTGGTATCAGAATTATGGATGTTGGTACTTGAATCTCAATCAAACCCTCAATGGACGATTAATATCGTTCTGTTCTCGCAAACTGGTCACCTAGACACGCTATTAACACGACTTAGTTACGGTCAGCCGCACAAACCTATCGCCCTTGAGATCGATGATCTTTCGCAACCAGAAGCTGAACATTTCTTTGAGTCACTGGTGATTCGATATGTCGATGATGAGTCAGAATCTCGGGTGCGAAATGCATTTAAAAAAGCGCAACCTTTGCCCGGTGAGCTAATGGCCTTAGGAGAATTGAAAGTGGAAAAAAGGATTATTATTCGCTCAATCATTGGTTCACCTATCAATATTGCGATTGTGGTGGCGTTGTTGTTGCTTGTTATCGGCGGCGGTTACTGGTGGATGTTTAATCAACCAACGCCTGACGATAAAGCGCAATCTATTATCGCCCCTATTGAGCAGACAGTTATTCCAACGTTGGAAGTGGAAAATGTAACTGAGCAAGCCACAATCGACGGAACTGTCGATTCTGAAGCCGAAGTTGATATGAGTTATCAAGGTGCTGACGATGACAGCTCTTCTCTGCCGCCGGTCGTGGTTGAAGAGACAGCCAGTGTTGGTCAGGTAGAACAAGATCAGCAACGTGTGGTGATCACCTCTGATGTGGTCGATGCTTTGCTTGATGATAAATCTGAGAGTGTTGATACCAGTGCAATTGAAGCTGTAGTTGAAGAAAAGACAGATGCAGTCGTTCTCCCGCAGCCTGATGTTGTGGAACGTGAGTCATTGCCGGCAACGAATGAAGGTTCAGAGCTAACACAATCAGCACCTCCGACAAAAAAAATCACATTTTCATTTGCACGCGAAGAGCTACAAGCTATCTCGCCGCGCGCTTATACCCTGCAGTTGAGTGCGATGACATCATTGGAAGATGTACAATCTTTCATTGAAGAGTATGAGCTTGAGAACAAGGTTCGTATTTACCCAACACTTCGTAACGACACCAAGTGGTTTATTATCACTTATCAAGATTACCCAACGATTCAAGTGGCGCGAGATGCGGCAAGTGCGTTATCAAAACCACTTCAACAGTTGGAACCTTGGGCAAAATCGATGAATCAAGTGCATCGAGAGATAGAACGTGCGAAATAACCCTGAGCTTAGCCTCAAAATATGTTACATTCCGCAGCCTTATTTTTGAGTTGATAGATAGAGCAGTAAATGAAAAAGCAGCGTGCCTTTCTAAAATGGGCTGGTGGTAAATATGGCCTAGTTGAAGACATCCAACGTCACCTGCCACCTGCTCGTAAATTGGTAGAACCGTTTGTCGGTGCCGGATCAGTATTTCTGAATACTGATTTTGAACAGTACCTACTTGCAGATATTAATCCTGATCTTATCAACCTATACAATCTACTTAAAACCGATCCTGAAACCTATATCACTGAAGCGAAGCGTTGGTTCTGTCCGGAGAATAACCGTAGAGAAGTGTTCTTAGATGTTCGCGCTGAGTTCAATGGTACAGATAACGTTATGTATCGCTCGTTAGCTTTCTTGTACATGAACCGATTTGGCTTCAATGGCTTGTGTCGTTACAACAAGAAGGGCGGTTTTAACGTTCCGTTTGGTTCTTATAAAAAACCTTATTTCCCTGAAGCCGAGCTAGAGTTTTTTGCTGAGAAAGCGAAAAAAGCCACCTTCGTCTGTGAGGGATACCATGAAACCTTTAGCCGCGCGCGTAAAGGTTGCGTGGTTTACTGTGATCCTCCATACGCACCGCTGTCGAACACGGCTAACTTTACCTCTTACGCAGGTAATGGTTTTAGCTTAGATGACCAAGCTGCACTGGCGGATGTCGCTGAAAAAGCGGCGATGGAACGCGATATTCCTGTCTTGATTTCAAACCATGACACCACCTTAACGCGCCGTTTATACCATGGTGCGGAACTGAACGTGGTCAAGGTTAAGCGCACCATTAGCCGTAATGGCGCAGGGCGCAATAAAGTTGATGAGTTACTGGCGCTTTTCCATAAAGAGAAAAACCAGCAACACGCTTCAACAGAATTGTCGTCGTCAGAATAATCCTCGAACTCATTAAATTGAGTGACCCACGGGTACTTTCTTAAACTAATCTTTCGAACTGCTAGGATCTGCTTAGGTGCTTAGGTAGAATTGCACACCAAATAGTCTTGGGATTGAGTCTTGTACTTGTGTATGAGAGGTCACAAGGCGGTGATATTCGCAATTTACTCACTCTTAAGAGGTTTGGTATGAAAGATTTTCTAATCGCTCCATCGATTTTGTCTGCAGATTTTGCTCGTCTTGGTGAAGACGTCGAAAAAGTACTCGCAGCCGGTGCCGACGTTGTGCACTTCGATGTGATGGATAACCACTACGTACCTAACCTGACTTTTGGTGCACCGATCTGTAAAGCATTGCGCGACTACGGCATCACAGCTCCTATCGATGTTCACCTAATGGTTAAGCCAGTAGACAGCATCGTACCTGAGTTTGCCAAAGCTGGCGCATCAATGATTACCTTCCACGTTGAAGCGTCTGAGCACGTTGATCGCACTCTACAGTTAATCAAAGAACACGGCTGTAAAGCGGGTGTCGTACTTAACCCAGCTACGCCACTTTCTTGCCTTGATTACATCCTAGACAAAGTCGACATGATTCTACTGATGTCAGTGAACCCTGGCTTTGGCGGTCAATCTTTCATTCCTCACACACTTGATAAGCTGCGCGCAGTTCGTAAACTTATTGACGAATCAGGCCGTGATATCCGTCTTGAAATTGATGGTGGCGTGAAGGTAGATAATATCCGTGAAATCGCAGAAGCGGGCGCAGACATGTTTGTTGCCGGTTCTGCTATCTTCAATCAACCGGATTACAAAGAAGTGATTGATGAGATGCGTTCAGAGCTTGCAAAAGTAAACGCATAATCGTAAAACTACAGATAGATTGAATATTAAGGGGCTCATTGGCCCCTTTTTTACGTCTTGGAGCTCAACTCATAAGACGGACATAATAAATAGGAAAGTAAGATGTCATTAAGCTCAATAAAACTGATTGCCTTTGATTTGGATGGAACCTTGTTAGATAGCGTGCCTGATTTGGCTATTGCCGCCGATCAGGCTTGTCAGGAACTGGGTTTTTCTTCTGTAAGCGAAGAGCAAGTTCGCGACTACGTGGGTAATGGTGCTGACGTTCTTATCGGGCGCTCACTGAGCCGCAACTTGACGGTTGATCCAAACCTAGAGCCTGAACTGCTAAAGAAAGCGCGTATCTTGTTTGATGATTTTTACGAGCAGAGTGGCCATAAGCTGAGCCACCTTTACCCATCAGTAAAAGAAACGTTAGCTGAGTTGGATAAAGCGGGCTTCACCATGGCGCTTGTAACAAACAAGCCATCGAAATTTGTACCAGCCGTTCTGGCGCAACACGGTATCGATAAGTACTTTGTTGATGTGTTGGGCGGCGACTCTTTCCCAGAGAAAAAGCCGAATCCAGTCGCGCTGAACTGGTTGCTAGAAAAACACAATGTAAAAGCTGAAGAGATGCTGATGGTTGGCGATTCAAGCAATGACATCAAAGCGGCTAAGAATGCCGGCTGTCACTCGTTTGGTCTGACATACGGCTACAACCACGGTGAGTCGATTTCAGTATCAAACCCTGACTATGTCGCAGACAATATTGCGCAATTACTAGATGTCGTTCTAGTTTCAGCATAAAGCGGATAAAAGTTAGCTAACCTACTAGCAAAATACTTATCAATGAGTACACTGGATGAGCCGTATAGAAGAGCTGTACGGCTTTCTATTTTAAAGTTAAGAAGCTAAGTTTTTCAGATACTAGGTTAAGAAACTAAGTTAACGAGCTTAGCTAACAAGCAAAGGAATTAAAACCATGAGCAAGCCCATCGTATTGAGTGGTGTTCAACCATCTGGTGAACTAAGTATCGGTAACTACTTGGGTGCTCTACGTCAATGGCAACAGATGCAAGATGATTACGATTGCCAATACTGTGTTGTAGACCTTCACGCAATTACGGTTCGTCAAGACCCGAAAGCACTGCATGAAGCGACTCTAGACGCATTAGCAATCTGTCTTGCTGTCGGTGTTGATCCAAAGAAGAGCACTCTATTTGTTCAGTCACACGTACCAGAGCATGCTCAACTTGGTTGGCTTCTTAACTGTTACACACAAATGGGTGAACTGAGCCGTATGACTCAGTTTAAAGATAAGTCTGCACGTCACTCAAATGACGTAAACGTAGGCCTATACGACTACCCAGTGTTGATGGCTGCAGACATCCTGCTTTACGGTGCTCACCAGGTGCCAGTAGGTAGCGACCAGAAACAACATTTAGAGCTAGCGCGTGATATCGCAAATCGCTTTAACAACATCTACGGTCCTGAAACGCCAATCTTCCAAGTTCCAGAACCTTACATTCCAACAGTGAATGCACGTGTAATGAGCCTGCAAGATGCGACGAAGAAGATGTCTAAGTCGGATGACAACCGTAAGAACGTGATTACTCTGCTAGAAGAGCCTAAGTCGATCATCAAGAAGATCAACAAAGCGCAAACCGATGCAGAAACGCCACCACGTATTGCCCACGATTGGGAAAACAAAGCGGGTATCTCTAACCTAATGGGTCTTTACTCAGCAGCGACGGGTAAAACCTTCGAAGAGATCGAAGCGCAATACCAAGGCGTTGAGATGTACGGTCCATTCAAGAAAGACGTAGGCGCAGCATTAGTTGAAATGCTTGAGCCGATTCAATCTGAATACCACCGTATCCGTGCTGACCGTGCTTACATGGATGCAGTAATGAAAGCGGGTGCTGAAAAAGCGTCTGAGCGTGCTGCAGTAACACTGAAAAAAGCATACGAAGCGGTAGGTTTTGTTACTCGCCCATAGAGTGAACTAAAACGACTCGTTTAGAAATTCAAGCCCAAAGTGACTTTGTTTACTTTGGGCTTTTTATTGCCCGCTCCATTTACTTTCCCAGTAAATCTCTTGTTTGAATTGATAATTTAAGCATTATCTAGCTAACACATTCATCATACTAATGCTGTGCAGGTGATCTTATTTGGCATCCTCAAGTTTTATAAAGTCACTCTTGTTTCTATATATGTTGGAAATATAAAACGTGCCAAACAATTGATGATTCCAAAGTGATAAGTTCCTCATTTTCTTGCCAACTGACTTATTCCTTTCATAAATAAACCTGATAGTTACCACAAAATACATGACTGCCCATAGATGGCAGTGACTATAAATCGATGAACTTAGGTGAAACGGATGGCTCTTTTACATAAACCTTCATTGCTAGCAGTGGCAATTGGTAGCTTGTTAACCACAAGCGCACACGCTGATTTGTTTATTTCACAATATGTGGAAGGCGGCAGCTATAACAAAGCGGTTGAGATTGCCAATAACGGCGATAGCAGCATTAATTTAGATGGTTACTCGTTGGCGAAGTCTGCGAATGGTAATGGATCATGGGGCGCCACTTTACCTTTGAATGGCCACGTTTTAGCGCCCGGTGAAGTACTTGTGGTTGCGCACACCAGCGCAAGTAACGAAATTAAAGTGGCGGCTGATATTCTTAACGCGTCGATTGCTAATCACAATGGTGACGATCCGCTGGCTATCTTGAATTCAGATGGTTCGGTGCACGATGTTGTCGGTTTGATGGGCGATGTGGACTGGGGGAAAGATGTTACTTTGGTTCGTGCTAAACAAACACCTTCTGCGACGTTTGATGCTTCGCAATGGGTATCGTTACCTAAGGACAGTATTGAAGGGCTAGGTTCACTAGACAATGTAGAGTTGCCTGACGCGTTTGCCTGTACACAAGATGGCTCTGCTCCTGTATTCACGACTATTCAAGAGATCCAAGGTGAAGGCGCAACATCACCGTTCATTGATGGCTATCCATACATCACTGACGATGAATACTTCGTCAAAGGTGTGGTAAGTGCAGTCACTACTGGCATAACCAAAGGTTTCTACCTGCAAGCACTTGAGGATGACTTTAATTCAAGCACTTCTGAAGGTCTATTTATCCACACCAATCAATCGAGTTCAGAACTGGCTGCGGGCGATGTCGTGTGTGTGAAAGGTAAGGTTCAAGAGTATTACAGTCATACTCAGCTTAAAGTTGAAAACAACCAATGGCTTAAGCAGGGCGAGCAACAAGCGCCTGAAGCGACAGCAATTGAAGCCTTAGACCGTGACGAGAACTTCGCTGTAACGCTTGAACGCCATGAAGGCATGTTGGTGAAAGCAACCGAAGCGCTTGATATGCGTGTAACGCGTACCTTTGGTTATGATTACGCAGGTCGTCGTAACAACATGGTACTGGCCCATGAGCGTATTAACATGCAGCCGAACCAGTTATCTGCAGCAGGCTCTGAAGATGCGAAACAGCAAACTAAAGATAACGCAGACCGTCGTCTTTTTGTTGAAACCGATCAAAAAGCCGGTGACGGACAGGTTCCTTTCTACCCAGACTTTGGCCGTACCGATATTGACCAAGATGGTTCAACAGAAGACTACATCCGTATTGATGACACCATTGTTGGCCTAGAAGGCGTGCTGACTTACAGCTACGGCGAGTATCGCTTAGTGACAACCAACCAGATCTCGGCTGAGAACTTTGTCCGAAATGACCCACGTACTGACAAGCCTGATATGGATGAAGGTGATCTACGTATCGCGACCTTCAACGTATTGAACTACTTTAACTCTCCATTTGGCGGTGACGCGAACCAACACGGCAACAACCGTGGCGCGAACACCATCACTGAGTTTGAGATGCAGCAAGAGAAGATTGTGAACGCGATTCTTCGTCTAGATGCCGACATCATTGGTTTGATGGAAATTGAGAACAACGGTTTTGGTGAAGGCTCTGCCATTCAGCAGCTTGTTAACCAACTGAATGACCGCATTGAGCGTAAGAAAGACCGCTATACCTTTGTGGCTGTCGATTCGAACGAAGATGGCGTGACCGACGAGATGGACTCGATTGGTACTGATGTCATTACAACAGGTGTTATCTACCGTAAGAAAGTGGTTAAGCTTAAAGACAGTCGTGTTATCGCGATGCCAAGCCAACAAGCGCCAGAAGTGTTAGACGATTCAGGCAAGGTGATTGAAGACGGTAAGAACTATCAACGTGACTCATTGGCGCCAACTTTTAAAGTGAAAGGCACCAAAGAGAAACTGACCGTTGCGATTAATCACTTTAAATCGAAAGGTTCTAAGTGTTGGGAAGATGCAGCCCCTGTCGAACAGGGCGGCCAAGGTGGTGTTGACGCCGATAAGCAAGGCTCATGTGAGAACTTCCGTGTGGCTGCTGCGGTTGCACTGGGTGAAGCGCTAGATGGCATCAAAGGCCATAAAGTGATTCTGGGTGATATGAACTCGTACGGCATGGAAGACCCAATGCTGGTACTGACGGATTACTCTGAAGAGAAATACGGTAAGCAAATCAAAGCGGCGCGTAACACCTACATTGACGGTGTCGAGCAGTTTGGCGATAACGGTGCGGTGATTACTAAGAACTACGGCTACATTAATGCTGTGGCTCAAAAGCACCCAGACAGCTGGAGCTACTCATACAATGATGAGGTTGGCGCTTTGGATCACCTGTTGATCAGCGACAGCCTGAAAGACATGGTGGTGGATGCGACTGACTGGCACATCAATGGCGGTGAATCGAAGTTGCTTGATTACAACGAAGAGTTCAAAGGTGATCTGCCGAAGCACCAAGATCACTTCCGTTCATCGGATCATGATCCGGCAGTTCTTGAGCTTAAAGTCGGTGGTTCATTCGGCTTAGGTGCATTGATGTCATTGTTTGGCTTAGCAATGTGGCGTCGTCGCAAGTAGTGACATCGTTAACTGCGCAAGCCAGTTGATACAGGTAACTGAAAGTTATCTGTAAACAATTAAGGTCAACTTAGGTTGGCCTTAATTATTGGCGAAATGCAGTTTCCACTTGCCTTTCGCCATGGGTATTGCACAATACCGCCCCTATATCTCCCAATCATTTAGTATTTAGCAAACGATTTCGACCCATGTTACTTATCATCGATAACTACGACTCTTTTACCTATAACTTGTATCAGTATTTCTGTGAGTTAGGGGTCACTGTGAAAGTTGTTCGCAACGATGAGATTGATATCGCAGGTATCGAAGCGCTGAATCCTAGCCATCTTGTTATCTCGCCGGGCCCGTGTACGCCCGATGATGCGGGAATCTCTCTGCAAGTCATTGAACACTTCGTGGGTAAGTTGCCTATCTTAGGTGTGTGCCTTGGTCATCAAGCCATTGCTCAAGTCTTTGGTGGTGAAGTCGTGCGAGCCAGACAAGTGATGCACGGTAAAACCTCTCCCATCCGCCACAATGGCAAGAGTGTTTTTCAGGGGTTGAATAACCCTCTAACCGTGACACGTTACCATTCTCTAGTGGTGAAAAATGGCACGCTGCCTGACTGCTTTGAATTGACCTCTTGGACGGAATTTGAAGATGGCAGCATGGATGAGATCATGGGTTATCAACACAAAACCTTGCCGATTGATGCCGTACAATTTCACCCTGAGTCGATTAAAACAGAGCAGGGACACCAACTTCTCGCTAACTTCCTAGCACGCTAAGTGTTTAAATTTGACCCTTTCTCCGCCTAAATAAGCCAGTTAAACCTGTCAGCCCATTCGTTAAGCGTTTAAATTCGGGCTTTACACGCCTCTCTCCCTCTGACGCCGATCACTTTTTATAACATTTCTCTCTCGCTTCGCTAAGTTTTTAGCCTATGCAAAATTATTCGCGTTATTTCCTCTCGAACCCTATATACCGCTGTGCCAGTAAGGCTTTGCTATTACTAGTCATACGTTTAGGTAAAAAAAGCTTCATAAAACAGATTAATTGATGCATAAATAGTCATAGGTAGTGACGTTTAGCTGGTTGTGAGGGATGGCTAAAGAATAATCTACTATTGAAAAGGTTAATTAAATGTAAATATAATGCTGCAGCGGGATTATGGCGAGACAAAATATCTTTGTCTCACTTATGAACCATTACGCTTATTTGCGAAGCTTGCGGTATCGAGAAGGAATGTACGATGACAGTGGAAAATAAAGTAGAACGTAGTCTGTTTAATGAGGTGATGGTGCCTTGTTATAACCCAATGGAAATGATCCCAGTAAAAGGGGAAGGCGCACGCGTTTGGGACCAACAAGGCCGAGAGTATATCGACTTTGCTGGTGGTATCGCTGTGAGCTGTTTGGGTCACTGTCACCCGGCAATGGTTAACGCAGTTACTGAGCAAGCAAACAAGATTTGGCACCTAAGTAACGTGATGACCAACGAACCTGCGCTGCGTCTAGCGAAAAAGCTAACCGACGTATGTTTTGCAGAAAAAGTATTCTTTGCCAACTCTGGCGCAGAAGCGAATGAAGCAGCATTGAAGCTAGCTCGTCGTTGGGCTGCGGATGTTCACGGTCCTGAGAAATCTGAAATTATTGCATTCAAACAAGGTTTCCACGGTCGTACTTTCTTTACCGTAACGGTGGGTGGTCAAGAGGCTTACTCTGATGGCTTCGGTCCTAAACCGGGCGATGTAACTCACCTGCCTTACAACGATATTGCAGCGCTAGAAGCGCACATCTCTGATCGTACTTGTGCAATCATGATGGAACCTCTGCAAGGCGAGGGCGGTATCATCTCTCCAACATCTGAGTTCGTGAACACGGTTCGTGAACTGTGTGACAAACACAATGCGCTGCTTATCTTTGATGAAGTGCAAACAGGTAATGGCCGTACAGGTAACTTTTACGCTTACCAAGGTCTAGGTGTGACACCTGATATCCTAAGCACAGCGAAATCACTAGGTGGTGGTTTCCCAATTGGCGCAATGCTAACAACGTCTGAACTTGCGACACACCTAAAAGTGGGTACGCACGGTTCTACTTACGGTGGTAACCCACTGGCGTGTGCTGTTGCTGAAGCCGTTGTTGACGTAGTAAGCCAACCTGAAACGTTGGCTGGCGTGAAAGAACGCGAAGCACTATTCCGTGATGGTTTAGCTAAGATTAACGACAAATACCAAATATTCAGTGAAGTTCGCGGTAAAGGCCTATTGCTAGGCGCTGCGCTTAATGAAGCATGGCAAGGTCGTGCTCGTGATGTACTAGTAGCAGCAGGCGAACAAGGCTTGATGGTACTGGTTGCGGGTGCAAACGTGGTTCGTTTTACGCCATCACTGGTTATCACAACACAAGAAATTGAAGAAGGTTTATCAAAACTAGACAAAGCAATCGCTACGCTAGTTTAGCCTGAGCGGCGTCATAGGAATGATCGCCATTAGAGCGATCCCATGACGTACTGCTAAAGGCCCAAGCTTCTGGTTTTGGGTCTGTTTTGCATCTGGAGGGAATATTGATGCTAGTTGTTCGCCCAATAAAATTATCTGATTACGATGCGCTGCATACCTGCGCGGTTGAATCTGGTCACGGATTCACATCTCTTCCGGTTAACGAAGAACTGTTAACTAACCGAATTACTCACTCTGAATACAGCTTTGCTAAACAAGACGTGACTGAACCCGGTGATGAAGGCTACCTAATGGTTGGCTTCGACACTGAAACAGGAGAAGTTGCAGGCACGACAGGCATCGAAGCCTCAATTGGCTGGGATGTTCCGTTTTACTCTTACCACATCAGCAAAGTGGTTCACTCATCGCAAAAGCTTGGCGTGAATAACGTCGTTAAGCTACTGACTTTCGGCAATAACTACACCGGATGCAGTGAGATCTGCACACTGTTCTTGCGTCCAGCTTTCCGTGGTGGATTGAATGGTCGTTTGATGTCGAAGTGTCGCTTCCTGATCATGTCAGAGCACCCAGAGCGTTTCTCGAAAACGATTTTTGCTGAGATGCGTGGTGTATCGGATGCGGAAGGTAACTCACCTTTCTGGCAATGGCTGCAAGAGCACTTCTTCTCAATTGATTTCACGCTTGCTGATTACCTCACTGGTATCGGTAAGAAAGGCTTCATTGCTGACCTAATGCCGAAGCTGCCTATCTACGTGAACCTACTGAGCAAAGAGGCTCAGGCGGTGATTGGAGAGGTACATGATAATACACGCCCAGCACTTAAGTTGTTGGAACGTGAAGGTTTCACTAACCGTGGTTATGTCGACATCTTTGATGCAGGCCCAACGGTTGAGTGTGATTTAAGAAACATTGAATCAGTGCGTCATGCGATTCGAGCTCAGGTGAAAATTGCAGAGCACTCCAGCTCTAAAGACTTCCTAATTGGTAATACCTCATTTGAGAACTTCCGCGCAGTAGCCGCGAAAGGCGCGTATGACCAAGCAAGCGACACAGTGATTTTATCATCTGAAGTAGCAAGCGCTCTTGAAGTAAAAGAAGGCGAATTCGTTCGTATGTTGGCTCAATAAGAGCGGCGATTATCTGTCGAAGATTTTAAGGATAGAAGTATGACTCAGTGGATAGCAGGACAGTGGGTGGCAGGTCAAGGCGACGCCATGACATCAGTAAGCCCATACAACAATGAAGTCGTGTGGCAAGGCGATAGTGCAACACCAGCGCAGGTTGAATCTGCAGTAGCAGCGGCTCGTGATGCGTTCTTAGTTTGGAAGAAACTGAGCTTTGCAGAGCGTGAAGCGATCGTGTTGAACTTTGCTGAGAAGGTAAAAGAGAACAGCGAAGAGATTGCACAGATTATTGCAAAAGAGACGGGTAAGCCGATTTGGGAAACTCGCACTGAAGCGGGCGCAATGGCGGGTAAAATCGCTATCTCTATTCGTGCATACCACGAACGTACTGGTGAAGCTTCGCGTGAAGCGGCAGGTAACCAAATCGTACTGCGTCATCGTCCATTAGGCGTTATGGCGGTATTTGGCCCTTACAACTTCCCAGGTCACCTACCTAATGGTCATATTGTTCCAGCACTGCTATCGGGTAATACCGTGGTATTTAAGCCGTCAGAGCAGACACCTTGGACAGGTGAGTTTGCGATGAAGCTATGGCAAGAAGCAGGCCTTCCTGCTGGCGTGATCAACCTAGTGCAAGGCGCTAAAGAGACAGGTATCGCACTGGCTGATGCTAAAGGTCTTGATGGCGTGCTATTCACGGGTAGTGCTAATACCGGTCATATCCTTCACCGTCAATTCGCGGGTCAACCGGGCAAGATGCTGGCGCTAGAGATGGGTGGCAACAACCCGATGGTGATCAGTGACCAATTTGGTGATGCTGACGCGACGGTTTATACCATTATCCAATCGGCTTTCATCAGTGCGGGTCAACGTTGTACATGTGCTCGTCGTTTGTATGTTCCTGTTGGCGAGAAGGGTGAACAACTGCTCGATAAGCTCGTTGCGGCTACCTTGAAGATTCGTGTTGATCATCCGTTCGCAGAACCAGCACCCTTTATGGGCCCACAAATCTCCGAAGCGGCGGCTAAGTTCATTTTGGACGCGCAAGCTAATCTGCAATCGTTAGGTGGTGTAAGCCTAGTCGAAGCAAAAGCGGGCGAAGCGGCGTTTGTTTCTCCGGGTATTATCGATGCAACCAACATTGCTGAGTTGCCAGATGAAGAGTACTTCGGCCCATTACTGCAAGTGGTTCGCTACCAATCGCTAGAGCAAGCCGTTGAACTGGCTAATGACACGCGCTTTGGTTTGTCTGCAGGCCTAGTTTCAACCGACGATTCCGAATGGGAATACTTCGTTGACCATATCCGTGCGGGTATTGTTAACCGTAATCGCCAGCTAACAGGTGCAAGTGGTGATGCACCATTTGGTGGCCCGGGTGCTTCAGGCAACCTACGCCCAAGTGCTTACTATGCGGCTGACTACTGTGCTTACCCAATGGCGTCAATGGAAGGTGGTGAAACTCAACTGCCAACTACGTTTAGCCCAGGTATTGAGCTGTAGTTTTGGTTCTTAAGCTTTAACTTGATGAATCATAAGCTTATGAGCTCTAGGTTCATGAGTAACAGATTCATTGATTGATTGATTGTGTAATAAGGAAGCGGTGTTATCGCTTCCTATTTTCACCCACGTCCGACACCTCGATTGGGCGGTAGATAATAATAGAACAAGTATGTCACAGGCTGATGGCTGCTGACTCTATGTCCAGCCTCTCCCTTTCTAATCCAAATTACTAGCTTGCTAGAACCTCTGACAAGGAGTCACCATGACGCCCGATCTACTCTTTAAATCACTATGGAATGATTACATTCACAGGCTTTGCCCATCGGCTGAGAAAGTACACCATTTGCTGAAAGAAGACGAAGCCCTGATTAACGATCACATTGCACTGCGTACTTTCAATGTTGCACCGCTAGGTATTGAAACATTGGCTAAACCTTTTCTTGAGTTAGGTTACAAGGCGTGTGGCGATTACTTATTTGAGAGCAAGAAGCTAGTGGCTAAGCACTACGAGCACCCAGATCCAAACCAACCAAAAGTGTTCATTAGTGAGTTGAAGGTAGAAGAGTGTTCAAGTGACTTACAACAGATCGTTGCGAAGTTGGTTGAGCAAGTAGACGCAAGCAAGCTTCAAGGTCATGAGTTCTTGTTTGGTGGTCGCCTTTGGGATCTGAGCTTCGCGGATTTCCAAGTCCTAGCAAAAGAGAGTGAATACGCGTCTTGGTTAGCGGCTCATGGTTACGGTGCAAACCACTTTACGGTGAGTGTGAACCAGCTTAATGAGTTCGATGAAGTACAGACTGTGAATGACTATTTGAGTGATTCAGGTTTCACTATCAATGCATCTGGCGGTCAGGTTAAAGGCTCTCCAGAGGTCTTATTAGAGCAATCATCTACAATGGCAGACAAAGTCCCAGTTTCATTTGTTGAAGGCAATGAGGTGATTCCTGGTGGCTTCTACGAGTTCGCTAAGCGTTATGCGATGGCGAATGGTGAGCTTTATACAGGATTTGTTGCAGCATCGGCTGACAAGATCTTTGAGAGCACCAACGGTTAAAGAAAGATACAAGCACGGGTTTTACCCTAAAGATGCGGGTACGCTTCGCTTCGAGGAAGTTTACAAATAGGATTCTGTGAGTTCTTCTCGTATCTCGTATCTGCTCTCTGGATCTTCAGGAAACAAAAAAGCCACCAAATTTGCATTTGGTGGCTTTCAAATTTTTGGCTCAGTTAATCGAGATTAACGAGTGCCGTATACCACGATAGTTTTACCGTGTGCAGAAATTAGGTTCTGCTCTTCTAGCATCTTCAAGATACGACCTACTGTCTCACGAGAACAACCAACGATCTGACCAATCTCTTGACGAGTGATCTTGATTTGCATGCCGTCAGGGTGAGTCATTGCATCTGGCTGTTTCGCTAGGTTAAGTAGCGTTTGAGCGATACGACCTGTTACGTCAAGGAACGCTAAGTCACCAACCTTTTGGCTAGTTACTTGTAGACGGTTTGCCATTTGCGCTGAAAGGCGCATTAGGATATCTGGGTTCACTTGGATAAGTTGACGGAATTTCTTGAAAGAAATTTCAGCTACTTCACAAGGAGATTTTGCACGAACCCATGCAGTACGCTCTTGGTCTTCTTCGAAGAGGCCAAGCTCACCGATGAAGTCGCCTTGGTTTAGGTAAGAAAGAATCATTTCCTTACCTTCTTCGTCTTTGATAAGAACTGCCACAGAACCTTTAACGATGTAGTACAAGGTCTCTGCCTTTTCACCAGCATGAATCAAAGTACTTTTTGAAGGGTACTTATGAATATGACAGTGTGAAAGGAACCACTCTAATGTTGGATCGGTTTGGGGTTTACCTAGAACCATAATATCTTACTTCCTCTGCAGGGTATGCTTGCCGCTTTCCGTATTTTAGCTAAGCCTGGATTGACTTGTAGGATAAGAGCACTCGTTGAGCGCTGCAAGCTATCTTGTGTTTCGTTTAAGAATAGTATCCTTTTTCAGGTACTATTTCTTGATTTTAATCGTGACCAAGCTACGATTTTTTACGCAAAATTGTGCACATGATCACGGTATGAAAAGTAATCAACCAGAATGACGTCTTGTTAACCTATTTTTCCGGTTTCGATGAGCTGTTGTAGGATGGGCCTTACAATGAGCTCCATAGCAAAACTCATCTTGCCGCCTGGCACCACAAGCGTGTTGTGGCGTGACATAAATGAGCCATCTATCATAGCCAGAAGGTAGGGGAAATCGACGTTTTTGATGCCACGCAAACGTATAACCACGAAGCTTTCGTCTAAACTTGGAATCCCTTTGGCGTTAAGTGGGTTCGATGTATCTACGGTTGGGACACGCTGAAAGTTGATGTGAGTACGCGAAAATTGTGGAGTGATGTAATTAAGGTAATCATCCATTGAGCGAACAATAGAATCCATTACTGCTTCGCGTGAGTGCCCACGATCGCGTGTGTCACGAACGAATTTTTGGATCCACTCAAGGTTGACTATTGGCACCATGCCGATCAGCAAGTCGACGTGCTGTGAGACATTGATGTCGCCATCTACCACGCCACCATGAAGACCTTCGTAGAACATCACATCGGAATTTTCTGGGATCTCTTGCCATGGCGTAAAGGTGCCCGGCATTTGATTGTAAGGCACGGCTTCATCGAAGGTATGTAGATAACTACGGACTTTACCGGTACCTTCATTACCGTATTGACGGAAGAACTCTTCTAATGCGCCAAAATCGTTGGCTTGTGGACCAAAGTAGCTGATGTGCTTACCTTGCTCGCGAGCCTTACGGATCTCGACATCCATCTCTGGTCGAGTGAAGCGATGGAAACTATCCCCTTCAACCCAAGCGGCCTTCACGTCCATCATATTGAACATTTTTCGGAAGGCTTCTGAGGTAGTGGTGGTGCCGGCTCCTGATGAACCCGTCACCGCAATAATTGGATGTTTAGCGGACATGACAACCCTTGTCTTTTGAGTAACTTACTTGTTAGCAATCGTTTACCACTATAACACGGCTCCTTTATGAGCGCAGCCTAGAAGCGTTTTGTGACTTGAATATCAACGGTTTCATGGAGTTCAGAAAATACGATGCTGACTTCCTTTGAGGCTAATTGATGTTTCACTTGGTCAATCTTGTTTTGCAATGAAACCTCTACGTCACCGTAGTCTGTGCCTTCACGCAGCACGAATTCTTTAATGAGGTTTTCCAGTGTTTCTGGCGCAATGTCTTGCCATGGGATGATCATAAATACTTCTCTCTTTTATGTTCATGGATAGGTTTATTGTTGTAGAAATGAGTGAGCTTAGTAATATTTTTACTGCTATTTACTAAGACTCGTCATTATGCCGAATCTTGTAGACTTTCATAGTAGGCGGGTAATGCTTCTTCTAACCAAAATCTTGGCTTGAGTGTGCTGCCAGTAATGAACCCCACATGACCGCCTTTTTGAAACAGTCGATAATCGATGTTATCAGGCAGAACGAACTTTGGAATCACATCATCGGTCATGAAAGGATCGTCCTTGGCATGAATGATCTGAGTTGGTAGTTTGATCTTCTTGAGTTTAGGCAGTGCGGAGCATTGTGCATAATAATCTTGGGCATTTTTGAACCCATGCAGAGGCGCCGTAATTTGTTCATCAAACTCATACAGTTTGGTGATCTTCTTAATGGTTTCCGCTGTGACCCCCAGCTTTTCCTGTAGCAGGTTAACTTTTTTCAAGGCGTTTGATTTTAGAGAGTTGAGTAGATACTTCTTATAGAGCTTGGAGAAGCCCTGCTCAATGCGACTAGAACAACAAGCCAAGTCAAATGGAGCTGATACTATGGTCGCCGCCGACAGCAATGGGTCGTCGGCATACTCAGCCAAATAATTCGCCAGCATGTTACCACCCAAAGAGATACCAACTGCAACTTTGGGGTTGCTGGGGAACTGCGCGTGCAGATGCCTTAGGAAAAAGCGCGCATCTTCGACTTCACCTGAATGGTATGCACGAGCCAAGCGATTTGGTTTTCCGCTGCAACCTCTAAAGTGCATCATCACTGATAGCCAACCATCTTTAGCAAATGCATTCATCAGCCCGTTGGCGTAAGGGCTCTCAAAGCTCCCTTCTAATCCGTGGAATAGAACGAATATTGGCTTGTTACTTTTATCATCATTGCTTGGCGTGTCACCGTCTGGCGATTCACTCCATGCAAGGTCTAGGAAATCGCCGTCGGGAGTTTCTAAGGTCTGCCATTGAGGAGCAAACAACGCCTGCTTTCTAATAAATCTTGGCACTAAGGTTTGTAAATGTGGATTCGATAGGCCAGCGGCAGCGGTAAATATTGTCATAAAAACAGTCCATGCTTCTTTTATGGGCTTTGATAAAGTGTTGAGCTTTTAGCGAAACGCCCACGTTTTTATTTGAGCTTGGTTGATTCTTAGCATAAGCGCAAGGGTTTCACTGATATGATCGACCAAAATAGGTGGTAGGTAACTGGTTGAATAATATCAAGGTTGGGCGTATTAAAGACTCCCCCAAATGTGTTTTAGTCAGCATGCGATCATGGTAACGAGCGAGCGCAGTTAAGCTTGGAGCTTGATTGAATAAAAGGAAAAGGAAATGCGTTAGGGCTGTGGTGCTGGTTCAGAAAAAGCGTCGTAGAGATTTTCCGCCCCTAATAAACGACAGTACTGTAAAGCGAGCGGTGATTGTTGGTTCGCTGTAAGTTGAAGAGACTTAATACAGTCGACGAGGTCGGACTGTTGTTGCTTTTCAAGCTGCAGCTCAAATTGTAAGGCTTCACGGTAGAGTGAATCAACAACGTGTGCTTTGAGGTGTTTACGCAGCTCTCGATAACTATGAAGCAAGGTTTCAGAGCGACTTAAGCATTGTTGCACCTTGTGCCACTCCTCCTCAGCGAAAGAGAGTTGCTGCTCATCAAGCCATTTGAGAAGCAGTAGTAGATTGACGTTGCCATGGAATTGGTTTTGCAAAGCTAAGCACGCATCCTTAACACCGCGCACACTGTAATACTGAAGGCTAAATTGCCATAGTCGTTCCAGTGTTAGTGATATTGGTGCGTGCTCTGGGCTCATAAGCTATCCATATCCAGTTCCATCTGCTCAAGCTCTTCTTGAGTGGACATCCAATCCATTTCAACTTCTTCTAGCTGTGACTTACTGCTCGCTTGTAGAGCGAGTACTTTATTCAGTTTAGCCTTATTTTCAGCTTCATAAAGTGAAGTGTCAGATAATTGCTGTTCAGCCTCTTCAAGATCAAGCGTCAACTTATCCATTTTCTTTTCAAACTGAGTTAATTGTTTGCGAATCGGCGCGGTTAGTTTTCTGAACTCTGCTTCTTTACGTTTCTGATCTTTTTTTGCTGCTGCACTGTTGGCGCCATCTTTTGCTGGTGCCAATGCTTGTGCTTCTTTTCGCTCAACTTTCTGTTGTTCGGTTAGCCACTTGTAGTAATCGCTAAGGTCACCATCAAACGGTGCAACTTGACGGTCGTGTACAAGGTATAAATCATCAGTAGTGGCACGAAGTAGGTAGCGGTCGTGCGATACGATAACCATCGCGCCTTCAAACGTCTGCAATGCAAACGTTAGTGCCTGACGCATATCGAGATCCAAGTGGTTGGTTGGTTCATCGAGTAGTAATAGGTTCGGTTTTTGCCATACCAGCAGAGCCAATACCAAACGCGCTTTTTCACCACCGGAGAACGGTGCCACTTTATCGAGCGCTTTTTCACCTTGGAAGCCAAAGCTACCTAGGTAGTCACGCAGTTGTTGCTCGGTGTGTTTTGGCGCAATCTGCATCATGTGCTGAAGTGGTGTCTCTTCCGGGTGCAGCGTCTCTAATTGGTGTTGGGCAAAGTAACCCATTTTAACGCCTTGCGAATAGCTTAGCTCGCCACCTTGTTGTTTCAGTTCACCTGAAAGCAGCTTAATCAGCGTCGATTTACCTGCACCATTTCGACCAAGTAAACCAATACGGCTGCCCGGTACTAGGTTTAGGCGAATCTTCTCTAGAATCAGATTGTCATCGTAACCTGCAGAGACCTCGTCCATCATCATGATTGGGTTTGGTAGTGCGTCTGGTTCTCTAAATTCAAAGCTGAAAGGGTTATCAAACTGAGCGGGCAGTACTTGTTCCATTTTCTCTAGCGCTTTAATACGGCTTTGCGCTTGGCGAGCTTTTGAAGCTTTATAACGGAAACGGTCAATGTAGCTCTGCATGTGCGACATTTGTTTCTGCTGCTTTTGGTACATCGCTTGTTGCAGAATTAGCTTTTGCGCTCGTTGGGTTTCGAACGACGAGTAGTTACCTGTGTATTCATTGAGCAGTTGATTTTCAACATGCACGATGCGGTTGACGATAGGATCCAAGAAGTCCCTATCGTGTGAGATAAGAACGAGTGTGCCTGGGTAGTTTTGTAACCAGCGTTCTAGCCACATTACAGCGTCTAAATCCAAGTGGTTGGTTGGCTCATCGAGTAACAGTAGGTCACTGCGACACAGTAGGGCTTGCGCTAGGTTCAAACGCATACGCCAACCCCCTGAAAATTGAGTCAGGTTCCATGTCATTTGTTCTTGGCGAAAGCCCAGGCCGTCTAACAGCTCAGCCGCGCGTGCTTTGATGCTATAACCACCAATGGTTTCAATCTTGCCATGGATCTCTGCGACTAATGTGCCGTTGTCGGCTTGTTCGGCTTTCTCCAGTTGATCTTCAAGGCCACGGTATTCACGGTCGCCATCAATCACGTATTCAATTGCTGTTCTTTCTAATGCAGGTGTTTCTTGAGCAACCCAAGCCATTTCCCAATGGGCTGGTTTACTGAATGAGCCAGCATCAATAGACAGTTCGTCCTTAATTAGGGCGAACAGCGTAGATTTACCACAGCCATTCTTACCAACCAAACCGATCTTGTCGCCAGGGTGAAAAGTCGCAGATGCTTGGTCGAGGAGTGGCTTACCGCCGCGTAGCAATTGAATATCAGAGAAAGTAATCATAATTGAAATAGCATAGAAATTAGAGGTGAACAGACGCCTGCATAGTAGGCTGAAACCAGATAAAAGTCGATCACAATGCAATTTGCGTTATGATGCCAATAACATATTAGTAACTTTTGCTTAAATTCTTGTGGCCTTGCCACCGTTTAGCCTTCAAAGGAATGTTTCAAAGGAATGAGTAATACTCCCTCGACAGACAACCCCGTGCCAAAGGTGCTGGTCATCTATGCGCATCCAGAGCCACAAACCTCTATCGCTAACCAGATCATGGTTAAAAAGATAGAGTCGCTTGGGAATGTCAAAGTCCACGATCTCTACGCCATCTATCCTGACTTCTTTATTGATGTGCCTTCTGAGCATGCATTGCTGCTTGAATATGATGTGATCGTGTTCCAACACCCTTTGTTTATGTATTCCTGCCCATCACTGCTTAAAGAGTGGTTTGACCGAGTATTAGGCAAGGGTTTTGCGTTTGGTGAGCAAAGTGCGCTTAAAGGTAAACACTGGCGCAGTGTGATTACTACCGGTGGTAAAGAAGAGGCGTTTGGTGCCGCAGGCTATAATAAATATCCATTACAAGAGATTTTGCAACCATTCGAGCTAACGGCTGCTTTGTGTCAGATGCACTGGATATCCCCTTTGGTTTTACACTGGGCACGAAATGTCACCGATATGACGCGTTACCAACACGCAGAAGCGTATCGAAATTGGTTGCGAGACCCGCTACAAGATATAGGAGCGAATGATGGCTCTGACTAACGATTTTCTACAAAGTAGCGTTATATTTTTAGCAGCTGCTGTGGTTGCGGTTCCTATCGCACAGCGCGCTGGATTAGGGTCGGTACTCGGTTACTTATTAGCGGGTGTGGCGATTGGCCCATGGGGGCTTGGTTTAATCAGTGATGTAGAGGCGATTCTACACTTCTCCGAATTCGGGGTGGTACTGCTGCTCTTCTTGATTGGTCTCGAACTTAATCCGAAAAAACTGTGGCAGATGCGAGCCCCCATTCTAGGACTCGGTGGCGCGCAAGTGCTGATCACCACTCTGATTATTACTGCCATCGCGTGTATGTTTGGTTTAACTTGGCAAACTAGCTTAGTCATCGGTATGGGTTTAGCTTTGTCTTCGACCGCTATTGCGTTGCGTGTTATTGAAGAGCGAGAGCTTGGTGGCAAAGAAGCGGGGCAGTCAGGCTTTGCGGTATTACTTTTCCAAGATATTGCCGTTATCCCTATGTTGGCGATGCTGCCTTTGCTTGCGGGTAAGACGGGCGGCAGTTGGGCTGACATGTTGTGGATGCTAGGCGGTGTAATTGGCTTGCTTGTCGGTGGTCACTTCTTGTTGAGACCACTGTTCCGATATGTAGTCATGAGCGGTGTGCGTGAGTTGTTCACGGTAGCAGCGCTGTTATTGGTGATTGGTATTGCCGTCATCATGCAGCAGATTGGTTTGTCGATGGCATTAGGTACTTTCTTGGCGGGCGTACTTCTGGCTGAAAGTGAATATCGACACGAGTTAGAAATCGCGATTGACCCATTCAAAGGGTTACTGCTTGGTCTGTTCTTTATCTCTGTGGGTATGGCAGTAAACCTAGGTTTATTGGCAGAAAGCCCATTCGCAATACTAATAGCTGTAATGGCCCTCGTGGTGTTGAAAGGTTTAGTGCTGTACGCGCTAGCTCGTATCTTTGGAACACAGGCAAAAGCGCGTAGCCGAATGGCGATGATTCTCAGCCAAGGTGGTGAGTTTGCTTTCGTTATTTTTACCGCGGCGAGTGCGCAGGGCATCTTAAGTGGCGAACAGGTGTCGTTCTTACTGGTGGTAGTGAGCCTGTCTATGGTGACCACGCCGCTGATGCTTAAGCTGCAAGACCGATTCTTTGCTCGTCAGCTGAACCAAATCAGCGAAAGTGCGATGTCTTCGGATGTGGTCGATCGTAGCCCTCGAGTGATTATTGCGGGCTTTGGTCGTTTCGGTCAGATCATTGGCCGCTTGATGTACGCCAACAAGATTCGCATCACTGTTCTTGAGAGTGATGCCAGCCAAATACACATTCTGAGAAAGTTCGGCTACAAGGTATTTTATGGTGATTCAACACACTTAGAACTGTTACGTGCCGCAGGTGCAGACAAAGCGGAAGCGATCGTGTTGTGTACCGACTCTCCAGACGAAATCATGAAAACTGTCGACTTGTGTAAGCAGCATTTCCCACAGTTAAAGATTTTAGCGCGTGCTCGAAGCCGTGTTGAAGCGTATCAATTACTTAACCACGGTGTGAGCAACTACTCGCGTGAAACCTTCCTTGGGGCATTAGATTTAGGTCGTCAAACATTGACCGAACTTGGCATGCATCCATATAAAGCGAAGCGAGCAGAAGCACACTTTAGGAAACTGGATAATGGTATGCTGAAAGAGTTGCTGCCTCAGCATAACGAAGATGCCGAGTTAGCCCAAAGAGCGAAAGAGGCTCGCAAAGAGCTTGAAGAGATTTTTGGACACGAGATGGAAAATGATCACCAATCTCGAAACTATTGGCAGTAGCTTGAAGTGATAACTAATGCTAGAGCTCTAGAAATATAGCTTGAGCTCTAGAAATAAAAGTCTAGATAACTAATCTAATAATAAACGTGGTCTCTGCTTTGTCTTTAATAGATCTAGATCGGAAGAACTGCGAATCCAGAGTTGTAAAGGATATGAACGTGAAACAGAAAAAACGCTTTATCGCAGGGGCGAGCTGCCCAAGCTGCAAGACTCAAGACACACTCCGCTGGTGGATTGAAAATAATATCGAGCTGGTGGAATGCGTCGATTGTGACTTCACAGAACAGCGTAAACCGAAAACTGTAGAGAAATCTGAACACGCGAATCAAGAAATGATCGGTATTTTTAAGCCTGAGTGATTGAGTTTCGTCAATTGATCCCCATAATATCCGGGTACAGAATTTTTCCTAAGCTCAACTGTTCGAGCTTAGTCCAAACCTCCTTGGAGCTCTCATGAAAATTGAAAAGAACGTAGTAGTTAGTGTTGCATATCAAGTGAAACTTGAAGATGGCGTAGTAGTTGACCAATCAACTGCAGAAGCTCCACTAGATTACCTTCACGGTCACAACAACCTAATTACAGGTCTTGAAAAAGAGCTTGAAGGCAAAGTCGCTGGCGACAAGTTCTCAGCAACTGTTACTCCAGAAGACGCTTACGGCGAGCACAACGATGACCTAGTTCAACGTGTTCCTGCAGACGTATTCCAAGGTGTTGAGCAAATCGAAGTTGGCATGCGTTTCCTAGCGGATACTGACCAAGGTCCAATCCCAGTTGAAGTTACTGAAGTAGATGGCGACGAAGTTGTTGTTGACGGTAACCACATGCTAGCTGGCCAAACTCTAACGTTTGACGTTGAAGTTGTAGCGGTTCGTGAAGCGACTGAAGAAGAAGTTCAACACGGTCACGTACACCAAGAAGGCGGCTGTGGCGGTCACGACCACGATCATGATCACGAAGGTGGTTGCTGTGGTGGCGAAGGCCATGACCATGCTGAAGAGAAAAAAGACGGCTGCTGCGGCGGCGGTAGCTGTGGTTCTCACTAATACCGAATTAACGGTTTAGTTTAAGAATATTGAAAGCCTCCCTTGTGGAGGTTTTTTTCGTTTAGGGTGCTAGCTTTTTGAGTTGGCTTTTCATCTACTAAACTAAATGTCCGCAAATCTAAGCGTTCGTAAATAGTTTGGTTTTCGCTATCAGACATCAAATCTTGGATGTGGTATTGATAGCACAACATTATAAGTTGACGTCAGTGGAGAGTTTGTATGTCACAGCCTTTTTCAATTGCCATTCATGGTGGTGCAGGCACCATCTTACGAGAGCAAATGAGTGATGAATTAAAAACGGGTATTACCGAGGCTTTGGAAAAATCGGTTTTGGCTGGCTATCAAGTATTACAGTCGGGTGGTGATGCGCTAGATGCAGTGGTTGCTTCAGTTAAGGTGATGGAAGACAGTCCCCACTTTAATGCTGGTAAAGGTTCTGTTCTGACTCATGATGAATTTGTTGAGATGGATGCTTCTGTGATGCACGGTCGTGAAATGGATGCGGGGGCTATTGCCGGTGTCCGCCATATCAAAAATCCAATTGAGCTTGCGCGTGATGTGATGCTTAAAAGCGACCATGTGCTGCTGATTGGTGAAGGCGCCGAGAAGTTTGCGTTTGAGCATGACCATACTTTCACCGAGCAAGATTACTTCTTTACTGAGCGTCGTTATGACCAACTTCAATCGATGAAAGAGAAAGGTATTTTTGCTTTGTCTGAAGCGAAGTATGATGAAGAGCAAGCTGATAAATATCCAGATGATAAAAAGTACGGCACGGTTGGCGCGGTCGCATTAGACCAAGCCGGAAACTTAGCAGCCGCAACCAGCACTGGTGGCGTAACCAATAAAAAATACGGTCGTGTGGGAGATTCTCCAATCATCGGTGCAGGCACTGTTGCTGAAAATGGCAATGTGGCCGTTTCAACAACAGGTATGGGGGAGTTCTTCCTTAGAAAGATGGTTGCCAGTGATGTGGCGGCACGAATGCGTTATCTCAAGGAAGATGTGCATACGGCTTGTGAAACGATAATTCAAGGTGAATTGAAAACCATGGGTGGTGAAGGTGGCTTGATTGCTATCGATGGACAAGGTGATATTCATTTCGGTATGAACAGTTCAGGAATGTACCGTGCGAGTGTTGATACTAATGGCTGCGTGGAAGTGAAAATTTATGCCGATGACTAAGTTTGTATTGCCTTAACTGACTTTAGTTGAATTAGCGCAGATTAAACAAACAAAAGGGCGACAGATAAGTATCTGTCGCCCTTTTGGTTCTCTATGTCCCGTCCTGACATGTGTTTACACATTGAGGACGAGAAACTAACGATATGCGTCGCTAGAATTAATTCGTTATCTTTAAACCGCACTTAATAGTGTGGGGGTGGCGTCTCTTCTGATGCGTCAGCGAGGTTTGAGCCATCCATATTTTTTACTTTGCCAACCACGAACTTCATCTGGTCTTGCATTCTCGTGATCAACATCTGTTGTTGGCTAAGCGCTTCATTAAGTTCTTCAATGGTTTGCTCTTGGAAAGCCAACTGACATTCTAGGTCATTCACGCGGCTTTCTAATTGTTCAACTCGCTTTTCTGTCATCGTTATTAATCCACATTCCAAGCTTGGGCAATGCCCGCAGAGGTGCCCGATATCACACGGTTCTTATCATCAAAGGCTGCATCATACACTACCGCACGAGGAGGGCGAGCATCTTTTAATGGCTCGGCGTCGTGGCGAGAAATGCGTTTACCATCTTGAGTACTCCACACGCTCACTTGGCTAGATGGCGTACCTGTTACCAACATACTGCCGTCATCAGAAAAGCGAGCACTGGAGAAAATTAGCTGTCGAGACCAGCTCTGCAATTGAGCTTGAGGTTCACCTGTCTCAAGATCCCAGATCATCGCTTGATTCCCTCCATCGGAGGTAAAAGCTAGCTCTCCATCTCGTTGTAAGGCAACTCGTACGACTCTTTGTTCATGCTCGAATGTACGCAATACCAAGCCTGATTCGGTATCCCAAAGGTAAGCTTTATAGTCGTTACCGCCTGATAATGCGTAGCGCCCATTCGAAGATAGGGAGACGGAATTAACTTTTTCTCGGTGAGCGAGGAACTCCAGACGGCGTCCGGTGACTAAGTCCACATAGATAGCTTTGCCATTAGATAGGCCCAGCAGTACTTTTTCACCGTTGCTAGAGATATCAACATCGCGAATTAAGCCATCGGAAATCGACCATAGCCCTTCAGCTTGTGTCCAAGATAAGTCCCAAACGGCGAAATTCATCTGACTGGCGGTAATGGCAAAGCGACCATTGTCAGAGATGCGAATACGCGATACTTGATTTTCGGATTGATCTTGTGGACCAAGTTGAGCCAGTTCTTTGTTTTGGGCAAGATCCCAAAGGAGCAGCTGTTTTTGCTGCGAGTAGAGCAGCGCGAAGCGTCCATCTCTACTTAGGGCAAAGCTGGTGGCGCCGTTGGGTTCAATTTCCCAGCGTTGGTCATCATCTTGGAAGAAAAAGCAGCCATTTAACAAGGTGATGACAATCGTACATAGCAATGAGTGGAAAAATATTCGCATCACATCCAATAATCCGGTTTGTGTCGAAAGACATATGACTAGTATATTGTTATAACTAACGTATTCACACCAATCTAATCATTAGATTTGTGCACAATAACCAATGGCTTGGCCATTAATTGGAGAATTCAATGAAATCAGTTTTAAAAGTATCACTGCTTGCCGCAACGGTTATGCTAGCAGTTGGTTGTCAGAAAGAAGAACCAAAGGCAGAAGCTCCACAGGTAGAAGAAGTTAAAGTTGCAGCAGTAAACTTTAAAACAGAAGATGACAAAGCGGCATACGCAATCGGTGTATCTTTCGCTAACTACTTAAGCACAAGCATTGATAAGCCAAGCGAGCTAGGTATTAACTTAGACAAAGCGATGGTTCTTCAAGGTATCGAAGACGTATTCGCAGAGAAGACGGCACTTAACGAAGAAGAGACTCGTGCAGCTCTTGAAGCTCTAGACAAGCGTGTTGCTGAAACGATGCAAGCACAAGCGGCAGAAAAGTCTGCAGAAGTGAAGAAAGCGGGTGATGACTTCCGCGCTGAGTTCGCTAAAACTGAAGGCGTTAAGCAAACTGAATCTGGTCTACTTTACCAAGTAATGACGGCTGGTGAAGGCGCTTCTCCAAAAGATACTGATACGGTTCAAGTACACTACAAAGGTACGCTAACAGACGGCACTCAGTTCGACAGCTCTTACGATCGTGGCGAACCAGCAACATTCCCACTAAACCGCGTAATCCCAGGCTGGACTGAAGGCGTACAATTGATGCAAGTGGGTTCTAAGTACAAGTTCGTTATCCCACCAGAGCTAGCATACGGTGAGCAAGATACACCGACTATCCCAGCTAACTCAACGCTAGTATTCGAAGTAGAACTACTAAATATCGATAACGCTGAAGCAGCTCCTGCACAATAATATCGGTTAAAAGCCTCGTACTAAAATACGTTGATTGAATAAAAAGCCTAACTTTAAGTTAGGCTTTTTTTATGACTTGAATATGAGTATTTGATTTTTAAACTTGTTCTAAATCACTAGTTGCAATGTTAGCTAGGTGTGCAATTAAAATTTTCTGATAAACTTACATAAATTTGTTGATTTTTCACACGAAGGTAAGGAATAAGTGACTACTACAGAAACAGTCAATGCGGACATGTTACTCGAAATGGAATCAGTCCATGTCATGCCATTCAGTGAACACGATAAAATTATCTTAAGATCTTATGAGGCCGTAGTTGATGGTATTGCGAGTCTGATCGGTCCGTTTTGTGAAATCGTTTTACACTCTTTAGAAGACCTCAATACTTCAGCGATTAAAATTGCCAATGGTGAAAATACAGGCCGTCAGGTTGGTTCGCCAATCACCGATCTTGCATTGAAGATGTTGAAAGATATTGAAGGTTCTAAGCGTAACTTCTCTCGTTCATATTTTACTCGCGCTAAAGGCGGGGTACTAATGAAGTCGATCACGGTTGCTATCCGCAATGGTGAAGACCGAGTGATTGGCTTACTGTGTATCAACGTGAACTTAGATGCGCCATTCTCACAAGTGCTGCAATCTTTCATGCCTACGCAAGACGCGGACGAAGCAGCGTCATCTGTTAACTTTGCTAGTGACGTTGAAGAACTTGTCGACCAAACGGTTGAACGCACGATTGAAGAAATCAATGCAGACAAATCTGTATCGAACAACACCAAAAATCGCCAAATCGTGATGGAACTATACGACAAAGGTATTTTCGACATCAAAGACGCGATTAACCGCGTTGCTGAGCGATTGAATATCTCTAAGCACACCGTGTACTTGTACATCCGTCAACGTAAAACAGAGGATGAAGAGGGTTGTTAAGCTATACACTCTTAGTTAATGGACCCGTTTACGGGTCACAATCCGCAAGAAGTGCTTATCAGTTTGCTGTGGCTCTATTGAAACAGGGCCACAAACTTCACAGTGTGTTCTTCTATCAAGACGGCGTCAGTAATGGCTCTGGCATTACTGTGCCTGCTAATGATGAATTTGATTTAGCTGCCGCTTGGCAAAAACTGGCAGACGAGCACAATGTTAGCCTAGAGACATGTGTTGCTGCTGCGCTAAGGCGTGGAGTTATCAGCACTGAAGAAGCGGCGCAACATCAATTAAGTGCATCTAACTTGGCGACCGGGTTTACCCAAGCTGGCTTAGGGAGTTTATCTGAAGCACTTCTTACGCAAGATAGGGTTGTCCAGTTTTGAGCACATTAGCATTTATATTTAACAGCTTTCCTCATACAACGGCTGCAGGTAGGGAAGGGCTAGACGCATTGTTAGCGGCTTCAGCTTACAGTGAAGACATCAGCGTATTCTTTGTCGGTGATGGCGTTACACAGCTTCTCAAAGCGCAACAGCCTGATGAATCCTTATCACGTGACTATATTTCTGCATTCAAGCTTATGGAGCTCTACGACATCGAGCAGGTTTACGTGTGTCAACATAGCCTCAATCAGTTTGGTTTCTCGACTGATAACTTACTGATCGATGTGACTGCGCTAGAAGTGAATGAGTTGACGCAGAAGTTAGCTCAGAGCAAAAAAATACTGACTTTCTAGGGAACGTTATGCTTCATATTGTAAAATCAGTAGACAAACTCAAGCTTGCATTGATGTACTCGCAACAAAAGGACCATATCCTTTTGGTTGAAGATGCGGTGTATGTTTGCCTTCCAAATCATGAGTTATTCAATCAAATCTCAACCGTTAAACATGTGTCGGTATTAAAAACAGATCTTTATAGTCGAGGTCTACAACAACTTGCTTCAAGCTCTCTAGATCAAGTGGACTTCGATGGATTCGTAAAACTGACTGTTTTGAACGACAAATCAGTCACTTGGTAGCTATATTTTATCAGTGTGGTTAAAAAAAGACCATCCTGAGCTCTAGACGGCTAAAAAAGATCTGTATATTTCTTGACACACATCCCACTGCTGAATAGAATTTTGCGTCCCTATTTACACTATGTGTAATAGGGCTAGATTTTTCATCAAGCTTACTTTCAAGTAAATCAGGAGCTAGTTAATGGCAACTATTAACCAGTTGGTACGTACTCCTCGTGTAAAGCAGGTTGTTAAAAGCAACGTGCCTGCACTAGAAGCGTGCCCACAAAAACGTGGTGTATGTACTCGCGTATATACTACTACTCCAAAAAAACCGAACTCAGCACTACGTAAAGTATGTCGTGTTCGTCTAACTAACGGCTTTGAAGTTACTTCATACATCGGCGGCGAAGGTCATAACCTTCAAGAACACAGTGTTGTTCTTATCCGTGGTGGTCGTGTTAAAGATTTACCAGGTGTGCGTTACCACACTGTTCGCGGTGCACTTGACTGTGCAGGCGTTAACGACCGTAAGAAAGGTCGTTCTAAGTATGGTGTGAAACGTCCTAAGTCTTAATGCGTCTTTTTTTAAAAGAAAGCGTTAAGTAAGGCCAAACACTATTTATTTATTATTCTGAAAAGTTTTGGAAAAAACCTGAAGAAGACAACGGAGAAATTCCATGCCACGTCGTCGCGTAATAGGCCAGCGTAAGATCCTTCCAGATCCTAAGTTCAAATCTGAGCTGCTGGCAAAATTCGTTAACATCCTTATGGTTGACGGAAAAAAATCTACTGCAGAGAAGATTGTTTACACTGCACTAGAAGTTATGGCTGAGAAATCTGGTAAAGATCACTTAGCTGTATTTGAAGAAGCTCTTGAAAATGTTCGTCCAGCGGTAGAAGTTAAATCTCGCCGTGTGGGTGGTTCAACTTACCAAGTACCTGTAGAAGTTCGTCCGGTTCGCCGTAACGCTCTTGCTATGCGTTGGGTAGTTGAAGCTGCGCGTAAGCGTGGTGAAAAATCTATGGCTCAACGCCTAGCTGCTGAAATGCTAGACGCGTCTGAGAACAAAGGTACTTCGGTTAAGAAACGTGAAGACGTTCACCGTATGGCTGACGCAAACAAAGCGTTCGCACATTACCGCTGGTAATACCTTTTTAGTGCTGCAAGTTTCCTTGCAGCACTTCTTTAGTTCCTATGCTTATGCTAGGAACTATTGCTATTTCTAGGGCAAGCACTTTTTAGCGAAGTATCGCTTTTAGCGCATAATCTAGACATAGCAATAGTCCCTAAGTCTCTAATAAGAGGATTCAACCGTGGCTCGTAAAACTCCTATTGAGCAATACCGTAATATCGGTATCGTTGCTCACGTAGATGCAGGTAAAACAACCACAAGTGAACGTATTCTGTTCTATACCGGTCTTTCTCACAAAATCGGCGAAGTTCACGATGGTGCAGCAACCATGGATTGGATGGAGCAAGAGCAAGAGCGCGGTATTACGATCACTTCAGCAGCAACTACTACGTTTTGGCGTGGTATGGAAGCTCAGTACTCTGACCACCGTATTAATATCATCGACACTCCTGGGCACGTTGACTTCACAATCGAAGTAGAACGTTCTCTGCGTGTGCTTGATGGTGCAGTTGTTGTGTTCTGTGGCTCATCTGGTGTTGAACCTCAGTCAGAGACTGTATGGCGTCAAGCTGATAAGTACCAAGTTCCACGTATGGTTTTCGTTAATAAAATGGACCGTACAGGCGCAGACTTCTTGCGTGTAGTTGAACAGATCAAGGATCGCCTAGGCGCAACTCCTGTTCCAATTCAACTGAACATTGGTGCTGAAGAAAACTTCCAAGGCGTTGTCGATCTTATCAAGATGAAGGCGATTAACTGGAACGAAGCTGACCAAGGCATGACTTTCACGTACGAAGATATTCCTGCAGACATGCAAGAAATGGCTGAAGAATATCGTACAGAACTTGTTGAAGCTGCTGCAGAAGCAAATGAAGAGCTGATGGATAAGTACCTTGAAGAAGGTGAACTAACAGAAGCTGAAATCAAACAAGGTCTTCGTACTCGTACCCTTAATAATGAAATCGTACTTGCTACATGTGGTAGTGCATTCAAAAACAAAGGTGTACAAGCTGTTCTAGATGCAGTTGTTGACTTCCTTCCTTCTCCTGTCGATGTACCTGCAATTAAAGGTATCGATGAAGACGAGAACGAAGCAGAGCGTCATGCAGACGACAAAGAACCGTTCTCAGCGCTAGCATTTAAAATTGCAACAGACCCATTTGTTGGTACTTTAACTTTCATCCGTGTTTACTCTGGTGTTGTTGAAAGCGGTAAAACAGCTTACAACTCTGTGAAGAAACAACGTGAACGTTTAGGGCGCATTGTTCAAATGCACTCAAACAAGCGTGAAGAAGTAAAAGAAGTACGAGCAGGTGACATCGCAGCCATTATCGGCCTTAAAGATGTTACTACTGGTGAAACTCTATGTGATCAGAACCATAAAATTGTTCTTGAACGTATGGAATTCCCAGATCCAGTTATTCAGATCGTTGTAGAGCCTCGCTCTCAAGCTGATCAAGATAAAATGACTATCGCGTTAGGTAAGCTAGCGGCAGAAGATCCATCGTTCCGTGTTGAAACGGATGACGAGACTGGCCAGACACTAATCTCTGGTATGGGTGAACTGCACTTAGATATCATCGTTGACCGCATGAAGCGTGAATTCAGTGTGAACTGCAACGTTGGTAATCCGCAAGTTGCTTATCGTGAAACCATTCGTGGTACAGCGAAAGCTGAAGGTAAATTTATCCGCGAACATGGTGGTAAAGGACAGTACGGTCACGTGTGGCTGAAACTGGAACCCTCAGAAGCCGGTGAAGGCTTTGTCTTCGTAGATGAAATTGCCAATGGTATCGTGCCAAAAGAGTTCATTACCTCTGTCGCTAAAGGCGTTGAAGAGCAAATGAACAATGGTGTATTAGCGGGCTATCCAGTTTTGGATATCAAAGCTACACTATATGATGGTTCTTACCATGAAGTAGATTCAAGTGAGATGGCGTTTACAATCGCTGCCTCTATGGCTTTCAGAACGGGTGCACTAGAAGCGCAACCAGTTTTGCTTGAGCCTATGATGAAAGTTGAAGTAACTACTCCAGAAGACTGGATGGGTGACGTTGTTGGCGATATTAACCGTCGTCGCGGCATCATCGAAGGTATGGACGAGGGGACAGCTGGCCTGAAGATAATTCGTGCACAAGTTCCGTTGTCTGTCATGTTCGGTTACGCAACTGATTTACGTTCTGCGACACAAGGTCGTGCTTCTTACTCTATGGAGTTTAGTGAGTACGCTGAAGTGCCAAAAAATGTTGCTAATGCAATCATTGCAGAGCGTGGTTAAACAAAAGGGACGCATTTTTTTCATTTTTTGAAAGAACAATGCGTCCAAATATTGCGCTAACGAGAGTTGGCGCATAAAATAGCAATTTCTGGCGCGTCTCGCTCAATAATGAACGTGGCGAATCATAACTAGGAAGGAACACGATTGTGTCTAAAGAAAAATTTGAACGTACGAAACCGCACGTAAACGTTGGTACTATCGGCCACGTTGACCACGGTAAAACAACTCTAACTGCTGCTATCTGTACTACACTTGCAAAAGTGTACGGCGGTGTTGCTAAAGATTTCGCATCTATCGATAACGCTCCAGAAGAGCGCGAGCGCGGTATCACAATCGCAACTTCTCACGTTGAGTACGATACTCCTGAACGTCACTACGCACACGTAGACTGTCCTGGACACGCCGATTATGTTAAAAACATGATCACTGGTGCTGCTCAAATGGACGGCGGTATCCTAGTTGTTGCTGCTACAGATGGCCCTATGCCACAAACTCGTGAGCACATCCTACTTGGTCGTCAAGTTGGTATCCCTTACATCATCGTATTCATGAACAAATGTGACATGGTTGATGACGAAGAGCTACTTGAGCTAGTAGAAATGGAAGTTCGTGAACTTCTTTCTGAGTACGAGTACCCAGGAGACGACCTACCAGTAATTCAAGGTTCTGCACTTGGCGCTCTAAACGGCGAAAAGCAGT